>NZ_SMKP01000016.1:0-88656 GCF_004349015.1 Nonomuraea diastatica | reverse complement strand
CGGTGACGGTGGGCCGGGATGGAGCGCGGGGGGCGCTGGCGCCGGTGCTCGTCCTGTCGGGGAGCCGGTCACCGATCACCGCCCGCCAGATCGACACGGCCGAGCGCGCGGGGTGGCGGGTGCTCGGAGACCTGTCCGGCCCCGCCGGCCTCATCGAGCAGGTCGAGGCGAGCCTGCGCGACGGCCGTCACACCATCGTCGAGTCGACCCGCGGCCCCGCCAGGGACCCGGACGGCATCGGGAAGTCACTCGGCCGGATTGCCGCGACCATGGTGCGTGCCGGGCTGGTGCGGCGGCTGGTGATCGCGGGTGGCGACACCTCAGGGCAGGTCGTGGCCGCACTTGAGACCCGTTCACTGGACGTGGTCGGCTCGCTGGCGGCCGGCGGCCCGGTGTGCGTGCTGGCCTCGGACGAGCCCGCGTTCGACGGGCTCGAGGTGGCGCTGAAGGGCGGCCAGGTGGGCGGCGACGACTTCTTCCTCCGCGCCGCCGCCGGCCGCGCCGTCACCCGCTGATCCGCGTCCGCCGGCCGGTACCGTGCCGTCCGCCCCGCTCAGACGGGGGAGTGTCCACAAGGGGGCTAGCCGGGCGGATACGACGAGGGGAGTAGCGCGGGTGGTGGCGCGCACTCCGAGAGACGCAGGCGGGAAACACCCGTGTGTCCGACGCCGCCGGCCACCCGCACCGGGCAAGGTGAAGCCGGGAAACACCGATGACGGAGGGAGCACGGTCACGATGTATCCGGATCTTGAGGGAAAGGTGGCGCTGGTCACCGGCGGTTCTGGAGGTATAGGAAGCGAGACCGCACGTGTGCTGGCCGGGCAGGGCATGCGGGTGGTGGTGAACGGGCGCGATCCCGTCGCCATCGAGAACGTCGTGCGGTCCATCGGCGGGACGGCGATCGGCGTCGCGGCGGACACCACCGACCCCGCCGCCGTCGAGTTGATGCGCGAGGAGGTGGAGCGCCGGTTGGGCCCCGTCGACGTGCTGGCGGTCTTCGCCGGCGGCGGCACCGGCAGGCCGCGGCCCATCGACCAGATGAGCGAGGACGACTGGCACGCCACCGTGCACGCCAACCTCACCTCGACGTTCCTGGTGATCAGGAGTTTCCTGCCCGGCATGCGACGGCGGGGGAGCGGCTCGATCATCACGATGGCGTCCCTGGCGGCCCGCACCCCCACGCCCGCCTCCGTGGCGTACACGGCGGCGAAGGCCGGAGTCATCGCGCTGACCAGGCAACTGGCGCACGAACTCGGCCCTGCCGGCATCCGGGCCAACGCCGTCGCCCCTTCGACGATCATGACGGACCGGCTGGAGGAGCGAATGCCACAGGAGCTCCAGGACCGCGTGCTGGCCGAGCATCCGCTGGGGCGGCTCGGCACACCGCTCGACGTCGCGAACGTGACGGCCTTCCTGGCCTCTGGCGTCTCCTCGTGGATCACCGGGCTGACGATCGACGTCGCGGGCGGCAAATGGATGCCGTAGCAGGGACCTGGATCGCCCTCAATCGCAAAGTCGATGTGGATCACCTTGCGCGATCGTCAAATATTGTCCGGATTTTGTGACATTGCCCCCAGAGGCGGCGCCGGCAAGCGGATCTGGAGAGGAGGTGTCGTCGCAGGTGGAGCCGGTGATCCAGAGGTGCGCGACGGGGGCCGCTGAGCTAATGCGAGTGACCTGACCGTTACGTCGAACGGTTTCTGCCCGTTATATTTTTACATATATTCTGCGCTCTGATCGCCATCTCGGCGTCAAGTGGATTTCACCAAGCGAGATGGGTTTACGTTGCGAGGGCGCCTCTCCCCAGCCGGAAGTCCGCGCCCGCGGTCAGCGCGAACGGAGAGTAATGGGCAAGTACCTGCTCCGCAGGTTGGCAATTAATGTGATCTTGGTCGCCATCGCGGCCAGTCTGGCGTACATGCTCGCGGCCACCACCATGAACCCGCGGGGGGCGTACGAAGGCCGCCAGCCGCCGGTCGCAGAGTCCGTCATCGACGCGACGCTCGATGAGTACAACCTGAACGACAAGACCCCCGTGCTCGTCCGCTACGGCACGTGGGCGAAGGGCGTCATCACCGGAGACTTCGGCCGCACCTGGAACGGCGGCTCGGTCAACAACGAGATGGGCCGGCGGATCATGGTGAGCCTCCGGTTGCTGCTCATCGGCACGCTGGTCGGCTTCGCCGTCGGTGTGGCGCTGGGCGCGATCTCCGCGGTGAAGCAGTACAAACTCAGCGACCGGTTCATCGGCGTCAGCTCCTTCGTGATCATGGCGGTCCCGGTGTTCGTGCTGGCCACCCTCCTCGCGATCGCCACGTACAACCTGAACCGAGGGCTGGGGTTCTCACTCATCGAGTACACCGGCGAGTACAACCCCCGGCTGTCGGGCTTCGACCAGTTCCTCAACCGGCTGAACCATCTGATCCTGCCGACGATCTCGCTCAGCCTCGGCCTGATCGCCTTCTACAGCCGCATCCAGCGCAACATGATGCTCGACGTGCTCAACCAGGACTTCGTCCGCACCGCCATGGCCAAGGGCCTGAGACGCAGGACAGCGCTCACCAAGCACGCGCTGCGCACCGCGCTGATCCCGGCCGCCACCTATTTCGCCTTCGCGTTCGGGACGATGTTCACCGGTGCCACCTTCACCGAGAAGATCTTCGCCTGGCACGGCATGGGCGCCTGGCTGGTCGACTCGATCAACCAGAACGACGTCAACTCCGTCGCCGCGGTGACCTTCTTCACCGCGGTCTGCGTGCTGTTCGCCGCCTTCCTGTCGGACCTGCTGGTGGCGGCCCTCGATCCTCGGGTGCGGGTGAGCTGACATGCGTGCGAAAGTCGTCCTGCGGCGCCTGCTCCGCAACAAGCAGGCCCGCTATGGCTCCATCGCCCTGATCCTGCTGGTGGGCCTGGCCTACCTTGGTCCGTTCGTCGGCCCGTACGACTGGACCGAGAAGGACTTCCTGGCCTTCCTGTCGCCGCCCGGCGGCGACCACTGGTGGGGCACCACCACCATCGGCCAGGACATGTACGCGGTCACGCTCCGCGGCATGCAGAAGTCGATCATCATCGGCTTCCTGGTGGCGATCATCTCCACCGGCCTGGCCGCGATCGTGGGCGCGTTCGCCGGCTATTTCGGCGGCTGGGTCGACAAGGCGCTCATGTGGGGTGTGGACCTGCTGCTGGTCCTGCCGAGCTTCCTGATCATCGCCATCATCTCGCCGCGGCTGCGGGAGGGCGCCTCCTGGCTCTGGTTCGTGGTGCTGCTCGCCGCGTTCTCCTGGATGATCACCTCCAGGGTGGTGCGCAGCATGACGCTCTCGCTCCGCGAGCGCGAATATGTGCTGGCCGCCGTCTACATGGGCATCCCCCGCTGGAAGATCATCTTCCGGCACATCGTGCCCAACCTGTCCTCCTTGCTGATCATCGACGCGACGCTCAACATCTCCGGCGCGGTCATCGGCGAGGCGGCGCTGTCCTTCTTCGGCTTCGGCATCCAGCCGCCGGACGTCTCGCTCGGCACGCTGATCGCGGAGGGTTCGCGCAACGCCACCGGCTACCCCTGGTTGTTCGCCTTCCCCGCGGGCCTGCTGGTGCTGCTCGTGCTCAGCGTGAACCTGATCGGCGACGGCCTGCGTGACGCACTCGACCCGGGGAGCAACTCGTGAGCATCTTGGAGGTCAGGGACCTCACCGTCACCTTCCCCGGCGGCATCGAGGCCGTGCGCGGCGTCAGCTACGAGGTCGAGCGGGGCGAGGTGCTCGGCATCGTCGGCGAGTCCGGCTCGGGCAAGTCCGTCACCTCTCTCGCCGTCATGGGCCTGCTGCCGGCGAACGCCGTGGTCAGCGGCTCGGTCAAGCTGCACGGCCGGGAACTGCTCGGCATGAAGGAGGACGAGCAGATCAAGGTGCGCGGCAAGACGATCAGTATGATCTTCCAGGATCCGCTGTCGGCGTTCACGCCCGTCTACACCATCGGCGACCAGATCGCCGAGGCCGTCCGCGTCCACCAGAACGTCGGCAAGGACAAAGCCGCCAAGCGCGCCGTCGAACTGCTCGACCTGGTCGGCATCCCCAATCCGAGCCTGCGGGCCAAGGCGTTCCCGCACGAGTTCTCCGGCGGCATGCGGCAGCGCGCGATGATCGCCATGGCCATCGCCAACGACCCCGACCTGCTCATCTGCGACGAGCCCACCACGGCGCTCGACGTGACCATCCAGGCTCAGGTGCTGGAGGTGCTCAAGACCGCCCAGCGGGAGACCGGCGCCGGCATCGTGATGATCACCCATGACCTGGGCGTCATCGCGGGCATGGCCGACCGGGTGGTCGTCATGTACGCGGGCCGCCCGGTCGAGCAGGGCCCCGTGGACGACATCTACTACCGGCCGCGGATGCCGTACACGATGGGTCTGCTCGCCTCGATCCCCAGGATCGACGGCGAGGAGGGCCCGCTCGTGCCCATCGACGGCAACCCGCCCTCGCCCGCGTCGCTCCCGCCCGGCTGCCCCTTCGCGCCCCGTTGCCCGATGAAGGTGGACATGTGCGACGATGAGGAGCCGCCGCTGACCCCGTTCGGCAGCGGGCGCCACGTGGCGTGCATCCGCTCGCACGAGATCGAGCACAAGGGCCTGACCGGGGCCGACGTGTTCCCGGTGCCGGTCATCCCGCCCAACGAGGTCGTCAGGGTGCCGCGCGCCGAGCGCCCCACGGTGCTCGAGCTCGACGACATGATCAAGCACTATCCGCTGCTGAAGGGCGCGATCGTCAAGCGCCGCGTCGGCACCGTCTACGCCGTCGACGGCATCAGCTTCGACATCGCGCAGGGCGAGACGCTGGCCCTGGTCGGCGAGTCCGGCTGCGGGAAGACCACCACGCTGCAGCAGATCATGCAGCTGCAGCCGCCGGAGGGCGGGCGGGTCGTGGTGCTCGGAAGAGACAGCGCCAAACTGGACAAGGCAGGCCGTAAGAGCCTCCGCGGCGATCTGCAGATCGTCTTCCAGGACCCGATGGCCGCGCTCGACCCGCGCATGCCGGTCGGCGACATCATCGCCGAGCCGCTGCGGGCGCACGGCGAGAGCGACGTGCGCGCCAAGGTCGAGGAGCTGCTGGAGCTCGTCGGGCTCGCCGCCGAGCACGCCGAGCGTTACCCTCAGCAGTTCTCCGGCGGCCAGCGGCAGCGCATCGGCATCGCCCGCGCGCTCGCTCTGGAGCCGAAGCTGCTGGTGCTCGACGAGCCGGTCTCCGCGCTCGACGTGTCCATCCAGGCGGGCGTGATCAACCTGCTGGACGAGCTCAAGAGCAGGCTCGGCCTGTCCTACCTGTTCGTGGCGCACGATCTGGCGGTGGTCAGGCATCTCGCCGACCGCGTGGCCGTCATGTACCTGGGCAGGATCGCCGAGATCGGCACGGTCGAGAACGTCTACGACCGTCCCGCGCACCCGTACACGCAGGCTCTGCTGTCGGCGATCCCGCTGCCCGACCCCGAGCTGGAACGCACCCGCAAGCGGATCCTGCTCGAAGGCGACCTGCCCAGCCCGGCCGACCCGCCGTCCGGATGCAGGTTCCGCACCCGCTGCCCCAAGTTCGCCGTGCTCAGCGAGGCGGAGCGGCGGCGGTGTGTGGACGAGGAGCCCTCGGTTGCCCGGTTGACGAACGCCGTTGACCACGGCGCCGCCTGCCACTACGCGGAAGAAGTCGAGGTCATCACGGCCTCGGACAATCAGGAGGAAGAGTGAAGGTTCGTTACCGTGCAGCCGCTGGGCTGACGGTCCTGGCCATGGCCGTCGCGGCCTGTGGCGGCGGCGGCGAGACCAAGCAACCGAACGCCGAGCAGTCGAAGCAGGCCCAGCAGCAGATGTCGGAGACCCCGGCCATCAGCATCAACCCCGTCCCGTACGAGCAGGTCAAGGACGGCGGCACGCTGACCCTCCCGGTCGGCCAGTGGCCGAGCCAGTGGAACGGCAACCACGTGGACGGCAACCAGGCCGACACCGCGGAGATGCTCGACACGATCATGCCGATGCTGATGGTCTCCGACGAGAATGCCACTTTCACCGCCAACCCCGACTACCTGACCGACGTGAAGAACGACATGTCGTCGGGCAAGCAGGTCGTCACCTACACGCTCAACGAGAAGGCCACCTGGTCCGACGGCACGCCGATCACGTGGAAGGACCTCGAGGCCGCGTGGAAGGCCAACAGCGGCGAGAACAAGAAGTTCAAGCCGGCGTCCACGGACGGCTGGGAACGGATCGAGTCGGTCAAGAAGGGCGACAGCGACAAGGTCGCGATCGTCACCTTCTCCAAGCCGTTCCCGGAGTGGGAGGGCCTGTTCTCCCGGTCGCCGCACCTCATGCCGGCCAAGCACATGGAGACGCCTGACGCGTACGACAACGACTACCTGCAGAAGATCCCGGTCACCGCGGGTCCCTTCAAGGTCGAGAAGATCGACGAGGGCACCAAGACGCTTACCGTCGTGCGTGACGAGAAGTGGTGGGGCAAGAAGGCCAAGCTCGACAAGGTCATCTTCCGGACGATCGAGACTCCCGCGGCGCAGGTCAACGCCTTCGCGAACGGCGAGCTCGACATGGTGGAGATCCCGCCGGGCAGCCCCGCGGACCTGAAGCGGGCCAAGGAAGTCCAGAACGTCGACATCCGCAAGGCGCTCAGCCCGAACTGGCGGCACATCACGGTCAACAACCAGAGCGAGTTCCTGAAGGACAAGAACGTCCGGCACGCGGTGTCGTACGCGATCAACCGTGACGTGATCACGCAGTCCGACCTGAAGGACATGGACTGGCCGCTGCAGACGCTCGGCAACCACGTCTTCATGAACAACCACAAGGGCTACGTCGACAACTCCGGCGACCTCGGCAAGTACAACGTGGAGAAGGCCAAGCAGCTGCTCGACGCGGCCGGCTGGAAGCAGGAGGCAGAGGGCCAGCTCCGCAAGAAGGACGGCAAGGAGATGACGCTGACCTTCGTCGTCCCTGCGGGCGTGCCGTACGCCAAGACGGAGGGCGAGCTCACCCAGGCCATGCTCAAGGAGGCCGGCATCGGCCTGACCATCCGCCCGGTCCCCGATGACAAGTTCTTCACCGACTACATCATCAAGGGCGACTTCGACCTGGTGCCGTTCTCCTGGATCGGCACGCCGCTCCCGATCGGGAGCCTGGCGCAGATCTACAAGACCGGCTCCGAGAGCAACTTCCCGAAGGCCAGCGACCCGGCCGTGGACGAGGCCATCGAGGCAGCGGTGAG
Source organism: Nonomuraea diastatica (assembly GCF_004349015.1). NCBI lineage: Bacteria > Bacillati > Actinomycetota > Actinomycetes > Streptosporangiales > Streptosporangiaceae > Nonomuraea > Nonomuraea diastatica. The sequence goes on along the minus strand of NZ_SMKP01000016.1, from coordinate 81,397 downwards.
CGAGACGGACTCGGCCAAGGCCATCGAGCTGGCCAACGCCGCCGACAAGCTCGTCTGGGACATGGTGCACACGATTCCGCTGTACCAGCGTCCGGACATCCAGGCCGCCAAGAAGACGGTCGCCAACCTCGGTGCCGAGGGCTACAAGTTCTACGACTGGTCGATGATCGGCTTCACCGGCTGATCCTCGCGCAGGACGAACCCCCTGCCGGGCCCGCCCGGCAGGGGGTTCGCGTGTCCGCGGAGCCGGTTGGCGGGCTCCACGGTCATCGGGTAAGGTCGTGCCCCGAATCGGTGCTTTCGGTCGATACGAAGGCATGGTGGTGTGGCGAGCGCCCGGAGGCGTCGCCGGAGGAGCAGGAAGGAGCGAGGAGCGTATGACCGCCCGCTGGGTGGCTGCCGTGAGCAGCATCCGTTCCTCTGCCCGTCCGGGCTCCCCGGGAGCCGGTCACCGCAGCTGAGCCGGGTCGGCGAGACGCCCGCGCTGGCCCTGGCCCCGACCGCGGTCCTGCCCGAGGTGCAGCGCCAGGGGCTGGGCACGCTGGTCATCGAGGACGCGCTGCGGGAGGCGCGGGCACGCGGCGAAAGCGCCGTGGTCGTGCTCGGGCACCCCGAGTACTATCCCCGTTTCGGGTTCACCATCGCCTCCCGCCACGGCATCGGCGTCGCCTTCGACGTGCCTGTCGAGGCGTTGATGGCCCTGTCGCTGGACGGCGCGCCGCTGCCGTCCGGCACGATCCGCTACGGCCCTCCGTTCGGCGTCTGATGAACAGCCGCGGGCGGCGCCGCCATGGTGGCGCCCGCGGCGATCAGCGCCGAAACTCGCGCAGCGTCATCGGCGGCCGGCCGCCGATGCGTTCGATGCTTTCCGTGACCCGGTAGAGCGGATGGTCGCCGGATCCGATGAGGCGGAAGATCGCCCACAGGTGTGTCAGGTGCTCGACCGTGTACGGGTCGCCGTAGACCTTCATGGCCCTGGCCTCCCACTCCTCGGGCGGCACGTCGGCGTACTCCACCCCGAAGGCGTCGGCCACCTCGCCGATCGTCGCCATCTGCCCCGTCACCAGGCACACCGGGTCGGCGGGCGCCGGGTCGAGCAGCAGCCCGGCCGCCACCCTGGCCACATCGGCGCCGGCGACGAGGGGGATCCGCGTGTCGCGCGGCCCCAGCGGGAGCGCCAGCCGGTCACCTTCGGCGGCCACGGCCAGGTTCTCGAAGAACACCGCGGCCCGCAGGTGCACCGCGCCCACGCCGGCCCGGTCGAGGACCTGCTCGGCCACCCAGTGCCGGCGCATGCGGGGGGTCAGCGCCTCGGGCGAGGCGTCCAGCTGCGACACCTCGACGACCCGCTCCAGCCCTTCCTCCCTGGCCGCCGCCGCCAGCACGGCCGTGGCGTCCAGCAGGCCCGCCGTCACCGGATAGGTGAGGAACGCCCGGCGGACGCCGCGCACGGCCGGCCGTACCGAGGTGATCTCCCGAAGGTCGCCGACCACCACCTCCGCGCCGCGTTCGCGCAGCTCGCCGGCCCGGTGGTCGTCGGAGCGCACGAACGCCCGCACCTGCGCGCCGCGCTCCAGCAGCAGTTCGGCGACGTTCCTGCCGGTGGATCCCTGCGACCCGCCGGCCGCGCCCGTGACGAGGATCATCGCTCCTCCGGCAGGGTCAGGGTGAACAGGCCGAGCCGCTCCAGGTCGCGCAGGAACGGTTCGGCGGGGAACGCCTCGGCCGGGGCGTACACGCCGGGGGTTGCGGGGCCGTCGCCGTCGGCCAGGCGCACGGCGGCCTCCACGGAGGTCAGCGCGCTCATCCGCCACAGGTCACGGCCGCTCGCCCGCCCCGCGCGGCCCCCGTCCTCGGTGATCACCTGCGTGGCCACGGTGAAGTCGGAGCCCGCCCTGGTGGCGGCGTCGACGTGCTCGCTGCTGAACACCTGCTCCTCCTGGAACGTGTGCGCCGTGAGCTGCGCCTCGACCTGCCGCGCCGGCACGTGCCTGGGCACGGTCAGCACCTCGGAGAACGGGACGGGCGCGATCATCGTGCGCGGGCCGAGCGGCGGAGGGAACGGGAAGACGGCGTTGCGCGGCTCGACGTAGCCGATGTGCTGGGCGCCGTCCGTGTAGGTGATCCGCCGGGTGTCGGCGAACAGCAGCTCCGCCGTGCTCTTGGCGCCCGTGGTCAGCCGCCAGCCGCTCACCGCGTACGCGGTGATCACCCGGTCGACGCCCGTCATGCCCGCCGCCACGGCTCCGGCGAGCAGGTCGCCCAGGCCGCCGTAGAAGCTCATCGCCGTGACCATGGTGATGCCCGCCCGCCGGGCCGGCTCGGACATGGCGTCGAACATCCACTTCGTGTGGTGCTGCTCCAGGGCGTGGTCCACGTAGTGGCAGCCGCCCTCGGCCGCGGCGGTGGCGACGGGTCCGCCGGTGTGCGTGAAGGGGCCCGCGCAGTGGATCAGCACGGCGGCCCGCTCGGCGAGCCGCCGTAACGCGGCGGGGTCGTCGAGCGCGGCACGGTGCACGGGCGCGCCGCCGAGCTCGCCGGACAGGGCCTTCAGGCCGCCCTTGTCGCGCCCGGCCAGGATGACCTCGCGGCCGCGGGCATGGAGCTCGGCCGCCACCAGGCGCCCGGTGTGCCCGGTGGCGCCGTAGACGGCGATGTGCTGCGGTGGGGACACGGCTGGCCTCCATGTTCCATACTGAGAGTACGTAACTAGCCTCGAAGTTACGTACCGCGAGTATGCAAGTCAAGGGGAGAACGATGGCCGGCCGTACGCAGGCAGAGCGCTCGGACGAAACGACGGGGCGGCTGGTGCGAGCCGCTCGCCGGTTGTTCGGCGCCGGCGGATACGTGCCCACGTCGATCGACGCGGTGGCCGCCGCGGCCGGCGTCACCAAGGGGGCCGCATACCACCACTTCGGCGGCAAGGTCGCGCTGTTCCGCGCGGCGTTCGTGCGCGAGCTGGAAGAGGTCTCCGCCGCGCTGGAGCGGGCGGCGGGCGAGGAGCGCGAGCCGATGGCGGCGCTGCGGCGCGGCTGCCGCACCTTCCTGGAGCACTGCCTCGACCCGGGGTTCCGGCAGATCGTCCTGCTGGACGCGCCGTCGGTGCTGGGCTGGGAGACCGCCCGGGCGATCGAGCACGATCACCTGCTGCGGGTCCTGCACGACGGCCTGCGCGTGGCGGTCGCGGGCGGTCAGGCCGCGGACGGCGATCTGCCCGTCCGCGCCCGGCTCGTCTTCGGAGCCCTGTGCGAGGGCGGGATGTTGCTGGCCCGTTCCCAGAGCCCGGCGGCCGACCTGCCGCGGCTCGCCGCGGAGGCCGACCGCTTCCTGGAGGCGCTCAGGCTCTGATCAGCCGTGCGAGTCCGTGACGGAGCCCTTGAGGGTGGTCTGGCAGGACGGGCCGTTCGGGCCGTCGAAGCGGACGGAGTCGAAGAAGTCGCGGAAGGGGGAGTAGAAGTTCCCCTTGTCGCGCGGGCTGGTCACCGCGGAGCAGCCGCCGTAGCCGGCCTCGGAGAACAGGTGGATCCACGAGTCGGTGCGGTTCCAGTCGGACTTGGAGCGGTCGGCCATGCCCAGGGCCGCGAGGTCGGGAGTGTCGGCGTTGATCTCGATGATGTCGCCTGTGCCGTCGAGGCCGGAGAACATGCAGTAGTAGCCGTCGCGGCACCGGTCGTACCCGTCGGCCGCCTGGGCCGGGATCGCCAGGGCGGCCAGAGCGGCGGCGGCGATCGGTAATGCCAGCATGTGAAGCTTCTTGCCCAATGTTCCTCCATGCTTGAAACTATCTTTCGCTCCGAACATACATGGCGCGATCTTGTCAGGAAAGGGGTTGATCGACGCCGTCAGAGCCGTGCGCCGACGTCCGCGCCGGGTTCCGCGCGGCCACGTTGCGGGTGAACGTGGACGCCGATGAGGGCACGGAAGTCTCAGCCTGCCGGTCCTGGGACCGTGACGATCATCCGCAGCCCGCCCTCGTCGCGCGGCGTCGCGCTGAGTGTGCCTCCATGGGATCGGGTAACGGCGGCCGCGATCGACAGCCCGAGCCCGAACCCCTCGTCAGCGCCCTGGCGCTCGTGCCGCCGGAACGCCTCGAACAGTGAGGCCAGGACGCCGGCAGGCACCGGGGGACCGCTGTTGGTCACGTCCAGAACGGCATAGCCCTCGGCTGCCGCGGCGCGTCCCGACGTCGGCGGGCCGGACGCGGTGCGCCGTTCGCAGGGACCGGTTGAAACTTTCAGCCGGTCATGTCCTGTTTGCCCAGGTGCCGGTGCGCGGGGAGGGCGGGTGTGCCCGGCGGGCCGGGTGCGTGGCGGCGAGGCGGCCTAGAGTTCGTTGGGAGCGCTCCCATACCTGCCTTCCGAACCGTCGAGCCCAAGCCGGAGCAGCGTGCCATGAGCAATTCGCGCAAACAGTGGGCGATCCGGGCGGCCGTGCCGCTGCTCGTCGCCGCGGCCCTGGTCGTCCCCCCGGCGCCCGCCACGGCAGCCGCCTACCGCGACACCGCCCTGTCCGCGGCCGACCGGGTCGACGACCTGATGTCGCGGATGTCGCTGGACGAGAAGCTCGGGCAGATGACCCAGGCCGAGCGCGGCTCGGTCAGCGCCTCCGACGTCACGGCGTACCGGCTGGGCTCGGTGTTGTCGGGCGGCGGGTCCGCGCCGTCGCCCAACACGGCCACCTCATGGGCGGATATGTACGACGGCTTCCAGAACGCCGCCCTGGCCACGCCGCTGGGCATCCCCATCCTGTACGGCGTGGACGCCGTGCACGGCCACAACAACGTCGTCGGCGCCACGATCTTCCCGCACAACATCGGCCTCGGCGCCACCCGCGACCCCGAGCTGGCCGAGCGGATCGGCCGGGCCGTGGCCGAGGAGGTGTCCGGCACCGGCGTGGACTGGAACTTCGCCCCCTGCCTGTGCGTGGCCCGCGACGACCGGTGGGGCCGCACGTACGAGTCGTTCGGCGAGACGCCGGAGCTGCCCGCGTCCATGGCGGCCATCGTCACCGGCTTCCAGGGCACGACGCTGGACGGCCCCGCCTCCGTGCTGGCCACCGCCAAGCACTACCTCGGTGACGGCGGCACCGAGGGCGGCGTCGACCAGGGCGACACCCGGCTCTCCGAGGCCGAGCTGCGGGCGATCCACCTGCCGCCTTTCGAGGCCGCGATCGAGCGCGGTGTGGGCTCGGTGATGGTCTCCTTCAGCAGCTGGAACGGCGCCAAGCTGCACGGCCACCAGTACCTGCTCAGCACGGTGCTCAAGGAGGAGCTGGGCTTCACCGGGCTCGTGGTCTCCGACTGGAACGGGGTGGACCAGATCGACGGCGCCCCCGGCATGTCCGCCCTCGACGTGCGCTCGGCCGTGAGCGCCGGCGTCGACATGGTGATGGCGCCCACGGAGTGGCGGCGGTTCATCGAGCTGCTGCGCGCCGAGACGCGGGCGGGCCGGGTGCCGCAGGCCAGGATCGACGACGCGGTACGGCGCATCCTCACCAAGAAGGTCGAGCTGGGCCTGTTCGAGAACCCGCTGACGGACCGGTCGTACACCGCCACCGTCGGCAGCGCGCAGCACCGGGAGCTGGCCCGAGAGGCGGTGGCCAAATCGCAGGTCGTGCTGAAGAACAGCGGGGACGTCCTGCCCCTCGACCGCGGTGGCAGGATCTTCGTGGCCGGCAAGAGCGCCGACGACGTCGGTAACCAGAGCGGCGGCTGGACGATCTCCTGGCAGGGCTCCTCGGGCGAGGTCACGCCCGGCACCACCGTCCTGGACGGCATCAGGAACAGCGCGGGCTCCGGCACGACCGTCACCTACAGCCGCGACGGATACGGCATCGACGGCTCCTACGACGTGGCGGTCGCCGTGATCGGCGAGACGCCGTACGCCGAGGGCCAGGGCGACCGCCCGGGCGGCCTCGGGCTCGACGCCACCGACCTGGACACCCTCGCCACCCTGCGCGCCTCCGGTGTGCCCGTCGTCGTGGTGCTCATCTCGGGACGCCCGCTCGACATCGCCGCCCAGCTGCCGGGATGGAGCGCCCTGGTCGCCGCCTGGCTGCCGGGCACGGAGGGCCAGGGCGTCGCAGACGTGCTGTTCGGCACCGTCCAGCCGACGGGCGAGCTGCCCGTGACCTGGATGAGCGGGTTCTCCCAGCAGCCGATCAACTCGGGTGACGGCAAGTCGCCGCTGTTCCCTTACGGCTTCGGGCTGACGTACGAGGCGGCGCAGGACGACACCAGCCCGCCCAGCGCGCCCGGCACGCCGGTCGCCTCGCAGGTCACCTCCTCGTCCGCGCGCCTGACGTGGGCGGCGTCGAGCGACGACGTGGGCGTGACCCGCTACGAGGTCGTACGCGTCGGGACCTCCGGCGAGACCTCCGCGGCCATGTCCGCCACCGCCTCGGTCACCGTCACCGGCCTGGCGGCGGCCACGGATCACACCTTCGCCGTGTACGCCGAGGACGCGGCGGGCAACCGGTCGCCGCGCTCGGGAACCGTGACCGTGGCCACCACCGGCGGAGGGAGCGGCGCCTGCTCGGTCACCCCGGCCACGCAGAGCCAATGGGGCACCGGGTACGTCATCCAGGCCACCGTGACCAACACCGGCGCCGATCCTGTGGACGGCTGGAACGTCACCTTCACCCTGCCCTCCGGCCACACGCTCACCGGGCACTGGAACGCCGGGCTGAGCACCGACGGCCGCCGTGTGACCGCCCGCAACGCCCCGCACAACGGCACACTCGCTCCCGCCGCCGCCACGAACTTCGGGTTCCAGGCCACCCGCCCGGACGGCGACACCGGCCTGCCGTCCGCCTACGACTGCACCTGACCCGCACGGTACGCCGCGGCCGGAGTACCGTGCGGTCCGTGGGCGCCCGGACGCGCGGCCAGGCACGCGCACGCTCACGTGCGGCCGCGCGCTCACGTGCGGTTACACGCTCACGTGCAGTCGCGTGATCACGCGCGGCCGCGTGGAGGAGTCAGCGGTCCACGTGGAGCCTGCCGAACTCGATCTGCGGTGTCGCGCCGGCGAAGTTGCGGTCGACCTCGGCCCGCTCGGCGCTGCTCGGGTTCGCGTTCGTGCAGCTCACCGGTGCGCTCGACCCCGACATCAGGTCAGAGCACCGGCCGGTACGCCGGTCCGGCAGGCCCAGGATGTGGCCCATCTCGTGGGCGGCGATGCGCACCGGGTCGTAGCCCTGGCTGGTCGCCTCCCGGCCCATCCAGATCCTGCCACGGCCCAGCCCTGTGGGCAGCGCCCGTGGCCAGCCGTTGTCGGCGTACATGACGAAGTCGGCGGGCGTGCCACGGACGAGCCGGACGTTCGCCACGCTGGAGTTCCAGATCTGCGCCGCCTGGTCCACCGCGCTCACGAACTCGGCCGCGCGGCTCGCGTCGTACCGGAGCACCCTGACCATGGACGTGGCTTGCGCGGGCGAGCTGACCAGCAGGACCGCGAGGCCGACGGCTAAGGAGAGCAAGAGACGGAGGGATCGTGGCATGGGGGCCTCCTCGGAGGTGGGGTGCTGCAACGGTATGTGCACTCGGCGCCCCCGGAGACGTCCCAAATCGCCCCTATTACGGCGGTATGGTGCTAAGGGCTGTGTGTGAGGACGGGTCGCCGTGCGAACGAGCGAAGAAGGCCCGGCAAATTGTCGGCGCTCGCCGTCACACTCAAAGGCATGCGGGATGAGCCCCTCGAACTCGGCGAGATCGCCGTCTCCAGCTGGAACGTCCACACCGACAAGATGGCGGAGGTCGGCTTCCTGACCATCGCCAGGCGCCTGCCCTCCCTCGTGCGCCAGGCGCTGCGCATGGCCTGGCAGGCGAGCCCGCGCGACGCGACGGCGGTCGTCCTGCTCAGCCTGTTCGGCGGCGTCTTCACCGCGTTCGGCCTGCTGGCCACCACCGGCGTGCTGACGGCGCTCTTCAACGAGGGCCCGACTCCCGACCGCGTGATGGCCGCGCTGCCCAGCCTGGCTCTGGTCGGTGGCGCAGCGGTGCTGCGCACCACGATGCAGGCGGGCGCCGGCTGGGCTCAGTCGCGGCTCACCCCGCAGATCGTCCGGCTCTCCGAGGAGCGGCTCTACGGCCTGACCAGCCGGGTGGAGCTCATCTCCTACGACGACCCGGAGTTCCACGACGCCTTGGAACGCGCCAGGGCCCGCGGCGTCGGGGTGGCCGACTCGGTGGTGTCGTCGGCCGTCGACGTGGTCACGGCCGTCGTCGGCATCGCCGCCGCGGCGGGCGTGCTGGGCGTGCTGCACCCGGTGCTGCTGCCACTCCTGCTGCTGGCGGTGCTGCCCGACGCGTGGGCCGCGGTCCGCAGCGCGCGCATGCGCTATTCGACCCTCTACGGCCTGATCGCGGCCCGCCGCCGCAAGTGGATCATCGCCGAGCTGCTGGCCGAGCGGGAGGCGGCGGCCGAGGTGCGCTCGTTCACGATGCGCGGTTTCCTGCTGCGCATGTACGACGCCGTGGCCAGGGCCGAGCAGGAGGTCATGCTCCGGCTGGCCAGGCGGCAGATGTTGACCAGGCTCGCGGGCGAGGCCATGGGCGGCATCGGCACGGCGCTGGTCTACGTCGCCCTCGGCATCCTGCTGGCCGTGGCCGCGATACCGCTGGCGGTCGCGGGCACCGCGGTGCTCGCCATCCGGTCAGGCCAGACCTCGCTCGGCAACCTGATGTACGCCACCAACCGCCTCTACGAGCAGGGCCTCTACTTCACCGACTTCCTGGAGTTCTGCGCGCAGGCCGAGGAGCGCCTGACCCGGCCGCGCCCGGCCGCCGTCCCCGACGGCTTCGAGCGCATCGTGGCCGACAAGGTGACGTTCACCTACCCGGGCGCGGAGGAGCCCGCCCTGCGGGAGGTGTCCGTCGAGATCAAACAGGGCGAGATCATCGCTTTCGTCGGCGAGAACGGCTCCGGCAAGACCACTCTCGCCAAGATACTGTCCGGCCTGTACGAACCCGGCACAGGCACCATCCTGTGGGACGACACCGACCTGCGCCAGGTCGACCCCGACCAGCTCCGCACCCGCACCGCCGTCATCGCCCAAGACCACACCCGCTGGCCCCTGACCGCCCGCTACAACATCACCATGGGCACCGGCAAAGGCGAGCAGGCCCTGCACGAAGCCGCCGCCGTCGCCGGTGCCGACGACGTCATCGCCCGCCTCCCCCACGGCTACCACACCCTGCTCGACCGCCGCTTCAAAGACGGCTGCGAACTGTCCGGCGGCCAATGGCAGCGCATCGCCGTCGCCCGCGGCTTCCACCGCGACGCCGACCTGCTCATCTGCGACGAACCCACCGCCGCCCTCGACGCCCGCGCCGAACACGCCCTCTTCGAGCGCATCCGCACCCACGCCGACGGCCGCACCGTCCTGCTCATCACCCACCGCCTTGCCAGCGTCCGCTACGCCGACCGCATCTATGTCCTCGACCGCGGCACGGTCACCGAACACGGCGACCACGACACCCTCATGTCACTCAACGGCCTCTACGCCGACCTCTACACCCTCCAAGCCGCCGCCTACCGCTGACCGCGGTCTCACGGTGGATCCGCGATTCGATGCGCAATGCCGGCTCTTGATGCGCAGTGAACGCGCAGATCCGCGCCTCCATGCGCAACCCATCCCGGAGCGTAACCACTGAACGCTGCGGATTGGTGTTATGGGTGCAGGAGCGTTTTGCCCACCGTATGGTGCGATACATGATGCTATGCCGGTGGCGGCATGCCAGGCTTCCCCCACCTGGGGCGGAGTCTGCCACGGCCGGCGACTGGAAGCCCTTGTTCACGCGCCCACACGCTCGTCGTCCGTATGCTCGGCCGCCTTCACGGAGTGGCAAGGGATCGCGCTTCTCATCGGGGCCCGTCGCACCGAGGTTCGGCAGCCGGGCAGATGATGAACCTTGCGTCCTGCTGGGCACGGGAAGGATGGACGATCGTGATTCGGGTGTTGCTGGCGGAGGACATGGAGCTCATCCGTGGGGCCATCGTCGCGCTGCTGGGGTTGGAGGGTGATCTGACGGTGGTCGCCGAGGTGGCCTCGGGGGATGCGGCGGTGGCGGCGGCCCTGGAGCACCGGCCGGATGCGGCGGTGCTCGACGTGCACATGCCGGGTGAGCTGGATGGGCTCGCTGCGGCCGGTGTGCTGGCGGAGCGGCTGCCCGAGTGCCGGGTGGTGATCCTCACGTCGCTGGGGCGGCCGGAGACGTTGCGTCAGGCGCTGGCGTCCAAGGCCAGCGGGTTCATGCTCAAGGAAGCGCCCCCCGCGCAGCTGGCGGAGGCGATCCGCAGGGTGGTTGCGGGAGAGCGCGTGCTCGACCCGGATCTGGCCGCACAGGCGATCATGAGCAGGCCGAATCCTCTGAGCGAACGGGAGATCGGGGTGCTGCGGATGGCGGCGGACGGCATGGAGACCACGGAGATCGCCTCGACGTTGTACCTGTCGAAGGGCACGGTGCGCAACTACCTGGGGGCGATCGTCACCAAGCTAGGTGCGCGGAACCGTCTCGACGCCGTCCGCATCGCGACCGAAGCCGGTTGGCTGTAGGACGAGGAGCTCATACCCTCCGGGAACATGGGAGGTGTGCAGGGTGCCGCCGTGGGCGCTCACCCGCTGGGTCAGATTGCGCAGGCCCTGGCCGGGCGGGGCGGCGTCGGTGTCGGCGACGCCGTCGTTGGTGATCCGCAGGCATGCGGTGGCGTCCTGCGAGGTGAGCTCGATGCGACAGAGCTGGGCACGGCTGTGGCGCAGGACGTTGGTGGCCGCCTCGCGCAGCACCATGGCCAGCAGCGCGTCGATTTCGGATGGGAGCTCGACGACGGGATCGGCGTGGACGCTGGCTCCCGCGGTGGACAGCACCTCAAGGGCGGAGGCCAGCTCGGTCGCCAGCGACAACGTCTGGCCGCTGTCGCGGGGGATGGCGGCCACGTCGGCGATGGCACGCTCGGCGATGCGGGTGATGTCGGCGAGTTGCTCGGCGCTCCGCTCAGGCATCCGGACGGCCAGCTCCCCCTTCACCACAATGGCCGACAGGCTGTAGCCGAGCAGATCGTGGACATCACGGGCGATGCGACGGCGCTCCCTCTCCAGGGCGATCCCGGCCAGCGCCAGGCGGGCCTGGCGAACCTGGGCGACCATGTCGGTGTGCAGGGCCAGGCCATGGAACATGACCGCGATGGCCAGCGCGTTGAACGTCCAGTAAAGGTTCTCCGCCGGAGCGACGCCGCGTAGTGCCATCGCGACGGCGGTCGCCGCCAGCACGGCGCCGACCGCAGGGAACGCCGCCCAGCGTGTCCACACGATGAGAAGCGAGCCCGCGGCGAAGCCGATCAGCTGCGGGTAGGGACGCTCAGGGAAGAACAGCGGCGCCAGGGCGAGGGCAAGTTGCAGCGGAAGCGTCCATCCCGCGTACGCGGGCCGGACGCCGGGTGGCCGGGGCCATGAGTGGCGCAGTTGCAGGCCCGTGACCCCGGCCAGGATCAGGAGGCCGGGGGCCAGGACAGCGGGAGGCAGCGCCGCACGCCACAGGAACACCGCAGAGACGATCAGGAACCCCAGGTGCACGGTCACCAGGATGGGGAGCGCGAGCCGGGGTGTGAGGTCGTCGAAGGGCGGCTGGGCCGGGGCTGGGGGAGCCTGCCTGGCACGCGCGGCGGCCCGGCGGGCCAGGGCGACGATCTCGCCGGCACGCCCCTGCGCCGCCAAGGCGGTGATGGCCGACAAGCTGGAGCCCAGGACGCTTTCAAACTCGCGTGAGGCCCGCTCGCGTTCTTCGGCGACCGACGCCTCGGCCAGTTCGTGGCGGGCGGCGTCCAGTTCGGTGCGCAGGTCGTTCAGCCGGGTGACGCCGAACACCACCAGGCCCTGCGTGAGCGCGTTCACCATGGCGTTCACGCAGGTGTAGGCGTCGGCCGTGTTGAGCAGGCCGGTGACGGCCACAACGGCTCCGGTCAGCACCCAGCGCGCAGGGCCGCGCGCGATCAGGAGCACGGAGGCGGCCAGCAGCCCGGGAGCACCCTGCCCGGCCCACACGAACAACAAGGCCTGCGCGACGAGGGTCCACGGGCCGACCAGGCGGCGCGGGCGCGGCAGGCTGTGCACGACCTGCAGGATCACCATGACGATCGTGGCAACGCCGGGCAGCGGCGCCAGCGGATCGAACGCCACACCCGCCAGGACCACCAGGATGATCACCACAGCGGAGAATTATATCGATATGTACGGATCGTGCATTTCGTCAGGAGCACCGGTGTCCCTGACACTGGTCCGATATCACCACAGGTCGGCAGGGTTGTCCTCATGAAAGCGCACCTCACCCGCATCTTGGCCACGGCACTGGCCGGCACCGTGATCTTCACAGCAGGCCCTGCCACGGCATCCGCGAGGCCGGTCACGCCGAAGACCGACCTGTCCGGACTGGCCGAGATGGTCGACCGGATCGTACCCGAGCAACTGGCCAAGAGCCGCATTCCTGGCGCGGCAGTCGTCGTGGTCTCCGGCGGGCGTACGGTCCTCGCCAAGGGATACGGTGTCGCCGACGTGGCCACGCGCCGACCGGTCGACCCCCGGCGCACCGGCTTCTTCACCGGGTCGCTCGCCAAGCTGTTCACCGCCACGGCCGCGCTGCAACTCGTGGACGACGGCAAGCTCGACCTGCGAGCGGACGTGAACAGGTACCTGACCACCTTCAAGATCAAGGATTCCTATCCAGGGCGGCCGGTCACCCTGGAACACCTCCTGACCTACACGGCAGGCTTCGACGACGACATCGTCGGGCTCGCCGAGGCCGATCCAGAGGACGTCGGCTCCCTGGCGGACAGCCTGGCCGACCGGCAACCGCGCCGGGTACGCCCGCCGGGCACGCGCGTCGCCTACGACAACTACGGTATGGCGCTGGCCGGCCACCTCGTGGAGTCCGCCTCGGGGCAACCGTTCGCGCAGTACGTCGAGCAGCACGTACTCAAGCCGCTCGGCATGAACGCCACCAGCCTGGCCGTGCCGCACGCCGCGGCAGTCGACGCCAACCTCGCCGGCGCCTACCGCCCGAGCGCGGATGGCTACGCCACCGTCAAGGGCCAGTACGGCCCTTGGGCCCCTACGGGAACCGGCTCCGTCTCCACCCCCGCCGACATGGGCCGCTTCATGCTCGCCCAGCTCAACGACGATCCGCGCGTGGGTGAGAACGTCGCCCGCCGTCTTCGGGAGCAGCACTATGCCCAGGACCCACGCATCCCGGCTATGGGATACGCCTTTGAGCAGCGCTCGCGCAACGGCCACCGGTTGATCTTCAAGGATGGCGAGGTGCCCGGCCACCACAACGTCATGGCGCTGCTTCCGGAGCAGAACATTGGGGTTTACGTCGTCTTCAACGGCGACGGCGTCGACGGGGTTGCGGACTGGAACGGCCAGAGCCTCGTCAATCGGATCATCGACCAGTATTTGCCCGCGAAAGCGGCCAGCACACGGACCGTCCCCGGCGGGGACACGGCGCGCTACGCCGGCACCTACCGCTCCACCCGCACCAGCCGGACCAGCCTCATGAAGGTCAGCACGCTGTTCGCCACGCCAAGCGTTCAGGCCAACGCCGGCGGCACTCTCACAACCACTGGCCTCTCGCTGGACCCGGAAAGGACGACGCAGCACTGGGTACCCATCGGGCCAGGTCTCTTCCAGGAGCGCGATGGCCAGGCGAAGATCGCCTTCGACGACGAGGGCACGCTGTCCAGCTCGATGAACCCGTCCGAGGCGCTGGAAAAGCTGGCCTGGTCCGACGAGCCGATGCTGCATATGGTCCTGTCGGGCCTCAGCGCCCTGGTGTTCGTGCTCGCCTTCCTCGCCCTGCCGATCACCGCCTTGGTCCGGGCCCTGCGCGGGCGTTCCCGTGCCGGCGCCCGGCCTCATCCGGCCGGTGCCCGTGTCGCCCGGCTGCTGGCCTGGATCACCGCCGCGCTGGTGACTGTTTTCGTCGGCGGGATCGCCATGACCATGTCCGACCCGAACGTGGTCATGGAGCTGACCTCTCTCTACGCGCCCCCGCTGGCGGTGCTGCCGATCGTCGCCACGGCCGGGCTCGTGTTCTCCGTCCTGGTCGCCGGCTGCGCGGTGGCGGCCTGGGCGAAGGGCTGGTGGGCCCGGCCAGGACGGCTGTGCTACACGGCGCTCGCACTGGCCGGTGTGGCGTTCTTCAAGATCGCCATGACCTACAATCTCCTCGCCCTGCCGTTCCCGACGAACTGACGACCACGTCATGAGCATGATCGGAATGTGCCTGATTACTCATGGGCCGGACGCTGCGGTTGCTGGAGGACCGTGACGCTACGTGTCCAGCGACCGCACGCTCATCCGAGCCGCTGCTCATCCAGCGCCGGACGCCCAGCGCGCATCAAGCGCTACGTCTCAGCCGACGGTGACGTCGAGGAAGATGGGCCTCTTGCCGGCGAGCAGGGGAGTGCCGTCCTCATCGGTCATCTTCCAGAAGATCTTGCAGCGGCCGGGGGAGTCGGCGGCGCGCACGCGTACGGTGATGTCGACCGTCTCCCCGGGCAGCACCGGTCCGATCCCGACCCGTTCCGGCGCCTTGCACGGCGTGTCGTTCATGCGGGTCAGGTAGCGGTCGCGCCACGGGACGGTGCCCGCGTTGCGGATGCGCCAGACCTTGTCGAAGGCGGCGCCCCGCTTCACCACGCTCCCGTCGGGGAAGGTCACGTCCCCCTCGAAGACGGAGTCGTCGCGCGGCGAGACGGTCTGCGCCGGGGTGGCCTGGGGCGTGGGTTCGTTCTCGTCGCTCTCTCCGAGCAGCGGCAGCACCCAGCCGAGCAGGATGGCGGCGACACCGACCACGCCGGTCGCCCCGGCGAGCACGGTCGCCTTCCTGACCGCCGGCGTGCGGCGAGCGCCGGGTCCCGGGCCGGAGGATGGTGCCGGGCCATCGGACGGTGCGAAACCATCGGGAGGCGGTGCGGGACCGTCCGGCGGCGCACCGGACGGAGAGGAACCACCGGTCGGTGCGGGGCCGCCGGGCTGCGGGGACCCGCCGGGCTGCGACGAGGGAGCGGGGTCGGTGGGGGAAGGGCGGGCGGATGGCGATGGTTCGGGCTGATCTGGCATGCGGGCCTCGATCGTGGCGCCTGCGCTCTCCCCGGCCTGCGCCTGCTCCCAGAGCCTCCGCCACTCGCGCCTGACCTGCTCAGGATCGCGGCCGAGCCGGTCGATCGCCAGGACGCGGACGAACTCCCACGTCGTCTCCCAGCTCGGCAGCGCACTGCCCCGGGCGGCGGCCGCCAGCGACGACTTCGAGGCCGCCGCGCCGAGGCGGCCGGCCATGTCGGCGAACGACGGGTCGCCCGCCTCCTCCTTGAGCTCCCAGAGGCGGTGGGCGAGCAGGGCGACGGGACCGGCGCCAGGGTCGGGCCGGATCGGCCGGCGCCCTCGCCGGGACGCCGTGCCTTCGTCCTGCGGCCCGGAGGACTCCGCCATCCCACCTCTGCTTCGGTCGAGCGCCCGTGCGGCTGCGGAACCGCACGCGTCCAGACTGAACGAGGTTATCAAAGGTGTCCTGGTTGGACGGATCCCTGGCGGGAGCCCTCTCCGGTGCGGGCCCCGGCCGGGTGGATGCCACCGCGAATCCACTCGGCCGGGGCCCCGAGGCGCCTCGGCGGCGAGCGCCCAGGCGATCAGGAGCGGCCTGTCAGCCGCAGTGGCCGATCTCCTTGACGGTCTGCACGGCCGGGTGCGGGCCACGCCGGAGCGGCCGTCGCCGAACAGGTGAGCATCGAAGCCGCCGCGAGCGTCGCCCACGTACGAATGCGCATGAGAATTCCCCACGTTGCCGTTGCGGCGCCTTCCTCCAGACACTTTTGCCCGCCGCCCCGGCTCGTGCCAAGACATCAATGTCCGAACATTGTCCAGCGGGCGTTGGACAAATGAATGCGCTGGTCAGGGCGGCATGATGGCGTAATGGGCCAGGCTCATGAAGGGTGTGCCGCTCACGGGAACTCGCCGTACGGGCTGCTTTCGCGGGGCGTCAGCCGGTGGGGGACGCGCACCTCTCTCGGCCCGTCCGTGGCGCCGGCGAGGCGGTCGGCGAGCAGCGACACCGCCGACTCGGCGATCAGCGCCTTGCCGGGGGAGACGGTCGAGAGTGACGGTGTGGCGAAACGGCCGTCCTCGATATCGTCGAAGCCCATCACCATGACGTCCTCCGGCACCCGGTACCCGCGCGAGAGCAGTGTGCGCAGGGCGCCCAGCGCCAGGGCGTCGTTGAAGCAGAAGACCGCGTCGGGCGCGTCCGGCCCCAGCAGCGCCGCCATCGCCTCGGCCCCGCCCGTCCGGTGCCACGCGGGGGCGTGGGCGATGAGCGACGGGTCCGCCGCCAGACCGCATGCGGCCAGTGCCTGCCTGTAGCCCTTCAGCCGCAGGCGCGCGGTCGCCGCCGAGGGCGCGCGTTGGGCGCCGAGCGCCGCTATCCGGCGCCGTCCCCGCTCGGCCAGGTGGAGAGTGGCCGCGCGGGCGGCGGCCACGTTGTCGATGCCGACGTGGTCGTACGGCGCTCGCCGGCCGACGCGCTCGCCCAGCAGCACCATCGGCGTGTGGTCCTCCCGGCCGGTCAGGTCGCGGTGGGTGAGGGCGAGCGGGCTGAACAGCAGGCCGTCGATCAGGTGGGACCGGATGCCGCCGACGACGAGGCGCTCCTTGCCCGGGTCGCCCTGGGTCTGGTCGACGAGCACAGTCCAGCCCCGCTGGTCGGCGGCGGAGATGACGTGGGTGGCCAACTCGGCGAAGTAGGGGTTGTCCAGGTCGGGCACCGCCAGGGCGACCACGCCTGAGCGGCCCGACCGCAGGTTTCTGGCCGACAGGTTGGGCCGGTAGGACAACTCGGCGATGGCGGCCTCCACCCGTGCCCTGGTGGCCGCGCTCACGTGCGGATGGCCGTTGACCACGTTGGAGACGGTCTTGATGGACACCCCGGCGCGCTCCGCGACGTCCTTGAGTCTTGCCCGCACCTCGGCCCCCTCCCGCTGCCCATGACGTTACCGGGCCCGGTTTACAACGCTGTAACGACTTTCGCCGGACCTGTTTACAACGTTAGAACCAACGATGTAGAACGGGGCAACATCACATGGGCAGGAGTGATTCACATGTCCCTGGAGAGCCTGACCCGGCGACGCGCGCTCGGCCTCGGCCTCGGCGCGATGGTGCTCGCCGGATGCGGCGGGGGCGGCGGCCCGAAGCAGGCGGCCCAGGAGTCGAGCGGACCGGCCACGGCGGCGCCCACCAGCTACACGGGCCCCACGGTGTCCCTCGCCTTCTGGAACGGGTTCACCGGTGGCGACGGGCCCTTCATGAAGCGGCTCGTCGAGCAGTTCAACAGCGCCCACCCGAACATCAAGATCACGATGAACGTCTATCAGTGGTCCGACTACTACTCGAAGGTGCCCGCGGCGGTGTCCGCCGGGCGGGGGCCCGACCTCGGCATCATGCACGTCGACAGCGTGGCCACCAACGCCGCCCGGCAGGTGGTGTTGCCGCTCGACGACGTGGCCGCCTCGCTCAGCCTGACCGAGGCGGACTTCTCGCCGCCCGTCTGGCAGGCCGGCGTCTACAAGGGCGCGCGCTACTCCATCCCTCTCGACGTGCACCCGCTCGGCATGTTCTACAACAAGACCGTCCTGTCCAAGGCGGGGCTCGACCCGGACAACCCGCCGAAGACCGGCGAGGAATACCTGGCCGCGCTGGAAACCCTGAAGAAGGCCGGTGTGCAGGGCCACTGGGCCACGCCGTTCCCCTTCACCGGGAGCATGCAGTTCGGCAGCCTGCTCCACCAGAACGGCGGCCGGCTGTTCGCCGACGACGCCGGGGTCTCCCGCTTCGCCGAGGAGCCCGGCGTGCAGGCGCTCACGTGGCTGGTCGAGCTGGTCAACAAGGGCTACAGCCCGAAGAACGTGGGCCAGGACGCCGACTTCATCGCCCTGCAGAACGGCAAGGCCGCCTTCAACTGGAACGGCATCTGGTCCATCAACACGCTCCGGGAGCACAAGGACCTGGAGTGGGGCGTGGCGCCGCTGCCGCAGATCGGCACCGAGCCCGCCGCATGGGCCGGCTCACACCAGTTCGTGATCTTCAAGCAGCGCCGGCCCGACCAGAACAAGCTGACCGCCGCCAAGGTCTTCATCAACTGGATCAGCGGTCACTCCATCGAGTGGGCCAAGGCCGGGCAGGTGCCCGCGCGCAAGACCATCCGCGAGAGCGCCGAGTTCAAGGAGCTGAAGGAGCAGGCGGCGATCGGCTCCCAGATCGACCACCTGTACTTCCTGCCGCCCGTGGCCGGCATCGGCGACGCCTCCGCGGTGGTCGACCAGGCCGTCAGCGCGGCGATCCTGCTGAAGAAGAGCCCCAAGGACGCCCTCACCGAGGCGGCGGCCAAGGCGGACAAGGTCCTGGAGCAGAATCGGAAGAAGTACGGCGCCTGATGGTCTCGCTCACCCTGAAGGGCGCCGCGTCCCGCACGGCCACCGTCGTTCCCCGGTCGGGACAGGCCACCCCCTACCTCTTCCTGGCCCCCTACCTGCTGCTCTTCGTCGTGTTCGTGCTGGCTCCGGCGATCTTCGGGATCTGGATCAGCCTGCACGACTGGGACTACCTACTGGAGGCCAGGCCGTTCGTCGGGCTGGACAACTACACCGCCCTGCTCGACCCCGCGTCGGCGGTCTACGCCGACTTCTGGATGTCGATGCGGGCCACCGGGATTTTCACGCTGTTCAGCGTGCCGTTCCTGGTGGTGCTGCCGCTCGGGCTGGCGCTGCTGCTCCACCGGCCGTTCCGGGGGCGGACGTTCTTCCGCGGGTTGTTCTTCGCGCCGTACGTGCTGGGTGTGGCCGTGGTCAGCCTCATGTGGCGGCTGCTGCTCGACCCGAACCTGGGCCTGGTCGACTGGCTGCTCGGCACCGACATCGGCTGGACGACCTCGTTGCCCTGGGCGTGGATCGCGCTGGTCGGCGTGACCGTCTGGTGGACGATCGGCTTCAACGGCGTGATCTATCTCGCGGGCATGCAGGACATCCCGCGCGACCTCTACGACGCGGCCAAGGTGGACGGCGCCGGCAGGTGGGCCGAGTTTCGCCACGTGACGCTGCCCGGCCTGCGGCCCGTCGCGTTGTTCGTGGTCACCACGACGATCCTGGCCTCGGCCAACATGTTCGGCCAGTCGTACCTGCTGACCCAGGGGGCGCCGGGCGGTGAGACCAGGACGGCGATCTACTACATCCTCGACCAGGGTCTCAGCCAGTACAAGATGGGCAGCGCCGCGGCCATGAGCTACGTGCTGACGCTCGCCCTGATCCTCGTCAGCGTGGTCAACTTCCGCCTGTTCAGGAGGCGCTCGTGAAGCGCTACACGCTGCTCGCCGCGCTGGCCGTGGTGTTCGTGGCGCCGCTGTTGTGGGCGCTCGGCACCTCGCTGAAGAGCCAGTCGGAGGCCACCAGGATGCCGCCGACGTTGTTCCCCACCGAGCCGGTCACCAGGGCGTACGGCACCCTCTTCGAGGGCACGACGCAGACGCCGGTGCTGCGCTGGTTCGCCAACAGCCTGATCGCGGCCACCCTGCACATGCTGCTCGTCCTCGCGGTCTCGTCGCTGGCCGCGTACGCGCTGGTCAGGCTGGAGTTCCGGGGCAAGCGGCTGATGTTCGCCGTCATCGTCGGCACGCTGCTGGTGCCGGGTTTCGTCTTCCTCATCCCGCAGTTCCTCATCATCGACCAGCTGGGCTGGCTCGACAGCCTGACCGCGCTGATCGTGCCGGGCGCGGCGGGCGCGTTCGGGGTGTTCTTCCTGCGCCAGTTCTTCCTCGGCCTGCCCCGCGAGCTTGACGAGGCCGCGCTGGTCGAGGGGGCCAACCACTGGCAGATCTTCACCAGGATCACGTTGCCGCTGTCGAAGCCCGCGCTGGCCACGCTCGCGGTGCTGAGCTTCCTGGCCAACTGGAACGACTTCATCTGGCCGATCTTCGTGATCTTCAGTCCGGAGTACTTCACGCTCCCGCCAGGGCTGTCCATCCTCCAGGGCGCCTACACGATCGACTACCCGGTGATCATGGCGGGCGCCGTGCTGGCCAGCGTTCCGGTGCTGATCCTGTTCGCGCTGACCCAGCGTTACGTCATCGAGGGCATCTCCCGCAGTGGGCTGAAAGGCTGATATATGCATATCGCAGCGGTTGCCTCGCTCATCCTGTCGCTGGTGGGCAACCCGTCCTATGGCAATCCCGTGTCGCGGGACTTCGCCGACACCTTCGCCGACCCCGCCGTGATCCGCGGGCTCGACGGCTACTGGTACTCCTACGGCACCTCCGACCCGCTGCGCGAGGGCGAGGGCGAACATCACCGCCTGCCCATCGCCCGCTCCAGCGACCTGGTGGAGTGGACGTACGTGGGCGACGCGTTCGGCGAGGGCGACCTGCCGTCGTACGCGGATCCGAGCACCCTGCTCTGGGCGCCGGACGTCCGCTATCTCGACGGCCGGTACGTCATGTACTTCACGGTCACCAACTCGGCGAGCACGCCGCATGAATGGGACTACTCGATCGGGGCCGCCACCGCGCCCACGCCGGCGGGGCCGTGGACGCCCGCACCCGAGCCGGTGGTTGCGCCGCGCCCGTCCGGCGGCGCGTACTGGAACACGATCGACCCCGCGCAGTTCACGGACGTGGACGGCGGGAAATACCTCTACTTCGGCGGATTTTTCGGTGGATTGTGGGTTACTGAGCTGTCCGCGGACGGTCTCCAACCCGTCGGCCGGCCGACCCAGGTCGCCGTGGACAACAAGTTCGAAGGCTCGTACGTCGTGCGCCGCGACGGCTACTACTACCTGCTGGCCTCGTCGGCGAACTGTTGCGCCGGCCCCACCACCGGCTACTCGGTGCTGGCCGGGCGCGCCACCAGCCCGCTCGGGCCGTTCACCGACCGGGAAGGTCGGCCTCTGCTCGCCTCCCGCGCCGGCGGCACCCCCGTGCTCACGCAGAACGGCAACCGCTGGATCGGCACCGGCCACAACGCCCAGCTCACCGACCTGGCCGGGCAGGACTGGATGGTGTACCACGCGATCGACCGCTCCGACCCGTTCCTGGACGAGCCGTACGGCGTCAACGAACGGCCCATGCTGCTCGACCGGCTCGACTGGATCGACGGCTGGCCGGTCGTCCGCGCCGGAGCAGGACCGTCCGACCACTCCTCCGAGCGGCCCGTCACGCGCGGGCCCGTGGACGAACGGTTCTCCGGTGACCTGTCCGGGTGGCGCGACACCGGAGGCTGGGCCGTACACGGCGGATACGCCCGGCACACCGGAGGTGAGCAGGCGACGCTGACGTCCAGGAAGGGACTCGGCGGCGACCGCCGGGCCGAGACCGACCTCCGGCTCTCCGCCGCGCGGCCCGGCGACGCGGCCGGGCTGCGGATCGGGGCGGCCACCGCGGTGGTGTCGGGCTCCGGCCTGACCGTCGCGGCGGGCGGCGATCGCCGCACGGCCGCGCTGCCGGGAGGCGCCGCCACCTGGCGGAACCTGGCCGTCACGGTCGAGGGCCGGACGATCACCGCCGAGGTGACCTCGGCCAGGCTCGGCGATCCCCAGGCCGCCGTGAGCCTGGACTCGCCCGTCCCGCTGTCCGGCGCGTTCGGGCTGGTTGCCAAGGGTACGGCGGAGTTCGACAACGTCAGCGCGGCCCGGCTCGCCAAGCCGGTCACCCGCATGGCGCCCGCCCCGGAGCCCGGCAGGAAGCTCGACGCCGACGAGTTCGGCACCCTGGACCGCGCCTGGCGGTGGGTGCGCGAGAACCCCGCCGCCCGCGTCGCCGGCGGCGCGCTGCGCTGGCCGGTGCAGGACGGCGACCTGGTGGGCACGGGCAACACCGCGAGCGTGCTGCTGCGCACGCCGCCGCGCGGCGACTACATCGTCGAGACCAAGGTGACGCTCGACCTGGGCGAGGGCACCGTACGCAACCACCAGCAGGCCGGGCTCGTCGCCTACGCCTCCGACGACGACTTCGCCCGGCTCTCCCAGGTGGCCATCTGGAACACCCGGCAGGTGGAGTACGGTCGCGAGCTGCCCTTCGCCGACCGGCTGTCGTACGGCGGGAACATCGCCGGAGCCCCGGCGAAGACGACCTGGCTCCGGCTCGCCCACCACGTGGACAGGGAAACCGGGGAACACGAGTTCCGCGCCGGGTCGAGCCGTGACGGCAGGACGTGGACGTGGGCCGGGGTGTGGACGTTCGGCAAGGACACGTCCCCGCGCATCGGCCTGGTCGCCCACGGCGGGGCGCAGCCCGCGGTGGAGGCCGCGTTCGACTACGTCCGCTTCTACCGCACCCGCTGATCCGGCGGGTTCGGCGCCGCCCTGCTGGCCAGGCGGGGCAGACGCTGCCGGCGGGCGGGCCGCCGGCACGTCGCACGGGGGGCGTACGCGTGATGTGGTCAGGCGTGGAGCTCGGCCCGCAGGAACGCCGCGACCCGCGCCTGCCACTCCCGCGCCGACTCCAGCATCGCGGTCAGCTCGTGCGACCCGTGCACGTGCCCCGGCCAGCAGGTCACCCGGGCCGGAACCCCCGCCTTGGTCAGCGCGCGGGCGTACGACTCGGGTCGCGGTGGCGCAGCTCGCCGAGCCACCACCCGCCCCCGTGGACGTAGACGTGGCAGGGCAGCGGCCCGGGACGTTCAGGCGTGTAGCCGCGCACCGTGATGCGCCCGCCGTCGACCTCGATCTCGTGGTCCGTGACCGTCACGGGCGGCGCGGGCCGCGCCACTGTGGCGGCCCGCTGGTCCATGCCGCGATGGATGGCGGCGCGCCGCTCGGCGACCGGGGTGGACGCGTCCGGTAGGTGCTTACGGGCTTCCTGGATCCGGGCCAGCATCGGGACGAGCTCGGGAAGCACCGGCCCGATGGGTGGCCCGGTCGGCGACATGGCAGCCCTTCGTTATAGTGACTGGAAGTTTCAGTCACTGTATCGAAAGGGCGGCGGATGGTCGAGGGCGTTCGCGAGCTGAAGAAGCGCGAGACCAGGCGGCGCATCGCCGAGACGGCCCTGCGGCTGTTCGCGGGCCACGGTTTCGACGCGGTCACCGTGGCGGAGGTCGCCAGGGCCGCGGGGGTGACGGAGAAGACGGTTTTCAACCACTTCGAGACCAAGGAGGACCTCGTCTACAGCGAGGACCGGGCCTTCGAGGCGGAGCTGCTGGAGGGCGTACGCACCCGGCCGGCCGGGGAGCCGGCGCTCGCCGCCGCCGAGCGGTTCCTCATCGGGCGTTACCGGCGCCTCGCGATCGACCCGGCGTCGGGGGATCGGGCGCGCATGTTCGCGACCCTCGTCGCGGCCAGCCCGGCGCTGCGGGCCCGCGAGCGCCGGATCCACGCCCGCTACGCCGACTCCCTGTGCGCCCTGCTCGCCGCGGAGCAGCGTGCGGTGCCCGACGACATGCGTCCCCGGCTCCTCGCGGAGGCGCTGATGGTCGTGCACAGGGAGTCGCTCGCCATGATGCGCGCCGGCCTGCTGGAGGGCATGCCCGGCGACGAGTTCGGGCCGCGCGCCGTCGCCGCCGCCCGCCGAGGCCTGGCCCTGCTGGCCGGCGGGTTCGCCGGCTACGCGGCCCGCCGGCCCGGCTAGGGCGTCGTCACCCCGGGCTCGCGGGGGCCCGGTGCGCCGGTGCCCGTGCCGGTGCCTGGCGACGTCGGCGCCGGGCTCGGCGGGGCGGTGCCCGGCGGGCTCGGCGGGGCGGTGGCAGCGGACGTGGGCGACGGCGGGCCCGCCGGCGACGGCGCCAGGTTGGCGAAATGGCCTGTTCGCGGCTTGACCGGCACGGTCACGCGTAGGGGAGGCGCGCCGCTGAAGGAGAACGTCAGCGGCACCGCGCCGCCCCGGATGCCGTCGGCCGTGGCGAGCGGCTGCTCACCCGTGCCGACGGGCTGGTCGGGCGGCAGGGTGACGGGGCCGGGCAACCGCACCGAGCCGCCCCCTTCGACGGTGATCCGTTCGAGTCGCAGCGGCCTGTCGCCGGCATTGACCAGCACGCCGTACAGGGGGAACTGCGGCGGCGGCTTGGCCGGGTCGGCACCGCCCAGGAGGAAGGCGTTGCGCAGGCGTACCCCGCCCTGCCCGTCGGCGTTCGTGCCGTCGTTCTGCGGATGCCACTGCACGGTGTCGATACCGAGCTTCGCGCACCCGGTGGCGGCCAGCGCCACGGCGACCATGACAGAGACGATGGGACGCATCGCACCCAACCCCCTTCGGCACCTCCGTCGTCGCCCGGTCGCTACCCGTGACGACCCCGCCCAACCGCCGCCCGCCGCGAACCCCCCGCGGGCACGGGGAATCGGCGAAAGGAGCCTGATGACCATCGGCGAGGCGTCCTGTAGCGTCGCGGGTAACGCGGCACTACCGGAGGAGCGGTAGATGGCAGAGGACCAGCGACTCGACGCGACAGATCAGCAGAAGCGACGGCAAGTGGTCCGGGCGGTGATCGCCGCCGCCGTCGGCACCTCGATCGAATGGTACGACTTCTTCCTGTACGGCTTCGCCGCCAGCACCATCTTCGCGGAGCTGTTCTTCCCCACCAGCGACCCGACGACCGGCCTCCTGCTCGCCCTCGGCACCTACTTCGGAGGGTTCGCCGCCCGCCCGATCGGCGCCGCGATCTTCGGCCACTACGGCGACCGCATCGGCCGCAAGGCCACCCTCATCATCACCCTCATGACCATGGGCGTCGCCACCGCCCTGGTCGGCCTGGTGCCCACCTACGCGCAGATCGGCATCTGGGGCGGCATCCTGCTGACGCTGCTCCGCCTGCTCCAGGGCATCAGCGTCGGCGGCGAATGGGGCGGGTCCGTGCTCCTCGCCACCGAGTGGGGCAAGACGCGCGGCGGCCGGCGCGGGTTCCTGGGCAGCTGGCCGCAGTTCGGTGTCCCGGTCGGGCTCGTGCTCGGCTATCTCGCGCTGCAGGTCTTCCAGCCGCTCGACCCCTACTGGGGCTGGCGCATTCCGTTCCTGCTCAGCATCGTGA
This sequence comes from Nonomuraea diastatica, assembly GCF_004349015.1. Lineage (NCBI taxonomy): Bacteria > Bacillati > Actinomycetota > Actinomycetes > Streptosporangiales > Streptosporangiaceae > Nonomuraea > Nonomuraea diastatica. The sequence continues at coordinate 56,348 of NZ_SMKP01000016.1, read as the reverse complement.
TGGCCGGGGTCGGCCTCTACATCAGGCTCGGCATCCTGGAGACGCCGGTCTTCACCAAGGTCCTGCGGGAGAACAAGGTCGAGCGCGTCCCCGTACGCCTGGTCATCGTGAAGAACTGGCGGGAGATCGTGCTGAGCGCCCTGCTGCGCACCGGTCAGCAGGCGCCGTTCTACATCTTCACCGTCTTCATCCTCACCTACGCCACCAGGACGCTCGGCTTCGAGGCGAGTGACGTCTACCTGTACGTCATCGTCGCGGGTGTCGTCTCGCTGCTCACCGTGCCGTTCTGGGGCTACATCTCCGACGTGGTCGGCCGCCGGCGGCTCTACATCATCGGCGCCGCGGCCATGGTGGTCTGGTCGTTCGTCTACTGGCCGCTGCTCGACACCCGCGTGCCCGCGCTGGTCTTCCTGGCCATCGTGGCGGCGGCGCCCATCCACGACATCCAGTACGGTCCGCAGGCCACGTTCATCGCCGAGAGCTTCACCGGGCGGTTACGGTACAGCGGCGCCTCGCTCGGCTACCAGCTGGCCTCGGTCACGGCGGGCGGGCCCGCCCCGCTGATCGCCGTCTGGCTGTACGCCACCTATGAGAGCTCGTTCGCCATCGCCGTCTACATGGCGATCTGCGGCCTGATCAGCGTGGCCGCCGCGTTCGCGCTCAAGGACCGCGCCCACATGGACTATGCGGTCGAGTACGACGAAACCGGACCTTAGGGCCTGTACGGAGTTGGATCAGAGGGATTTCGCCTCCGCTTCGCCCCTGGCGCGTCAATCCTCAACAGCCCCCAATTCCACCAAGGCGTGCGCCAGACGGCCCGCTGAGCGGCGGCGGGCCTTCCAGGCTGGCCCGTGTCGAGGGACGCGCCGAACTTCTCGGCGTTCAGCATTGGCACTCTCCAGGACCACGCCCCGGCCTTGAGGCCATCACACGCGGCCGTGCTGTTCGGCGATCAAGGGATGAGGAGCACGAGAGCATGGAAATCCGCGTTCTCGGACCTGTTGAGGCCCGTCGAGACGACGCCTGGCCCTGGCTGACGGTTCCCTGGTCCGGCCAGGGCAGGGTCCCTGACGGCGCCGCCGGCATGCTTCGACGATCCTCGAAAGGAGGCCTCGTCCGGCGCGTCCGGCCCTAGGGTCGCGTGGGAAGCCGTACGGCTCGCCGAGCGGGGGAAGGAATCCGACATCACCATGACAGCGAGTCCCTGCGCGCGCTGCGGAGCTCCGGTCCTGGCCGACAGGCACGCGCCGGGATGGTGGGTGGACCAGTGGAACGGGCGGCACTGCGGGGGCGACGCCCGCTTCCCGCACCAGGCGCCGCAGAAGAAGCCGCGGAAGAAGCAGGGTCACACGCTCTGGATCGTCGCCGGCTGCGTGGCCGCCGTGGCCGTGCTGGCGGCGGCCGTCGTGGTGGTCGTCGTGCTGAACCGGGGGCCGGACGAGCCCGCGGTGGCGCAGGTGGCGCCGACCCGGCCGAGCACGCAGGAGAAGGAGCCCAGCGCGACGCCGGACCGGCCGAAGGCGGCCGAGGCTCCGGTGCCCTGCGAGCCGGGCAAGGAACGCAGCCGCTACTGTTTCCCGTCCACGACGCGGGGAGCCGGCTTCCTGGCCCGCATCGAGAAGGCGATGAAGTGGCGGTGTTACGAGGCGGGGGAGAAGGACCGCTCCGGCCTCAAGCTGAGCAACGCCGAGTGCCAGGCCGTCAACAGCGTCGACCAGTCATACACGAAGCGCGTCTCCATCGGCTACGAGACCCACGACCGCGAGAAGGGCGGCGCCATGAACGAGGTCAAGGTCGTGGCCTCGACGCACGCCGAGAACAGGGGCACCACCGTCAAGAACACCGCCGCCCTGGCCACCGACGCCTTCGAGATCGCGGTGATCCACCTGTGGCCCGGCAACAAGAAGCTGCAGAACGAGGCGAAGCAGGCCCTCGTCAAGGCGCAGCGCCAGTGCAAGCCCGACCACGACCCGCAGTCGGTGCCGCTTTCGATCGGCTACGAGGTCGGGTGCGGGACCCCCACCCCCATCGTGGTGACCAGCAAGGAAGGCAAGCCGGTCATGACCATCACGCAGTCGCTGGACATCGCGATCCCCTACGACTACGGCTGGGACTGACTCGCGGGGTCAGACAGGCCGACCACGAAGCCCTCGTCCTTGACCCCAGGTACGCCGCCGGGCGGAACCGCCGCTTGCCTCCTCGATGACCGGGATGTACTTCGGGTGGAGCCGAGCGGCAGCCGGTAGCCGTTCCTGACCGTGGAAGCTCCCGCAGGTGCTCCATCTCCTGGTGGCGTTGAGCGGAAGTCCCGGCGACGATCGCGGTGCCTCCGCCGCCCGCCACCTGGCCGGTGAGCGCCAAGATGTCCGAGATAAGCTCGATCGATCCTGCGAGGGAGCCGCCGATCAGCTCCCCGACCTCGGCGTCGCCGCCGACGTCGATCACCGCGGGAGGCGGCGCGAAGCCGCGCCGCGCGGGGGTCAGAGGACGAGGAGGTTGATGACGATCGTCAGCAGGATCGACAACACGATCGATATCGCGATTATGGTCAGGCACCCGGCCCATCCCCCGAGGGGCCGGACGTCCCAGTTCCCTAGGCGCATCACCGGCGCCTACCCGTGCCCGGCCAGGCTAGACGTCACCGATCACGGCGACCGCTTCGACCTCGACGAGCTGGTCGTCATAGCCCAGCACGGTGACGCCCAGCAGGGTGCTGGGCACGTCGTGCGCCCCCATGTACTCCCGGTAGACCCGCCAGGCCGTCACCAGGTCGGCCTGGCGGGCGGACGCGACGTAGACCGTGGTCTTGACGATGTCCGTCAGCGCCGCCCCCGCGCCGTCGAGCGCCGTGACGAGGTTGCGCATCACCTGGTGGGCCTGTTCCGCGCAGTCGCCCGGCGCCACCGTCGTGCCCTTGGCGTCGAGAGGGCACGCGCCCGCCACCCAGAGGGTGCGCAGCGGGGCGTCCACGAGTCGAGGCGTAGGCGTATTCGACGTCCTGCGCCAGCCGGTCGTTGCGGATCAGTCTGACACCCGTGCTCATGGCCTCTCCAGCGCTTGGGATCTCGTGCACCGCCACACGATACGCGAGCCCAAATGAGTGCGACTTATCCGCCCGCGCGAGGGTAGCGGAAAGGCGTCAACGTCAAGGAGGCTCACGATGAGTACTGCGCACAAGTCGGTGACGCGCTCGCCCGTGCAACTCGCCGCGCTGGTCGTCGGCCTGGTGTTCCTGCTCGTCGGTGTGCTCGGCTTCATCCCGGGCATCACGACAAACTACGGCGATCTCCAGTTCGCCGGCCACCACTCCGACGCGATGTTGCTCGGCATCTTCCAGGTGTCGATCCTGCACAATATCGTGCACCTGCTCTTCGGCATCGCCGGTGTCACGCTGGCTCGCTCGTGGTCGGGCGCGCGCGGCTACCTGATCGTCGGCGGGATCATCTACCTGGTGCTCTGGTTGTACGGGTTGCTCATCAACCAGGACAGCGCCGTCAACTTCGTTCCGGTCAACACCGCCGACAACTGGCTCCACCTGGTCCTCGGCGTCGGCATGATCGCGCTGGGGGTGCTGCTGACCCGCGGTCGCGCCGCGGTCTCGCGCTGACCGACGGCGTCGATGGGGGTGAGGGACGCCCCGGCGCCCCTGCGCGCCCGTATATGAGTAACTATATGGGGATTATTCACGTCCCCTTCCTCGGTGGGCGGGAGGCATGCTTTTCCTGTGCTCACCAGAGGGGAGGGGCCATGCTGCGAGCCACTGAGCAGCCGCATAATGCCCGCATGAGTCCGGACGTCCTGTCCGGGAACCGGGTCCTGGCGTTGCGGGACGGTTTGGCCCTGCGGGTCGGATGGGGCGGTGACGAGCAGAAGGTGACCTGGCAGTTGTCGGCGACGGCGTCCGCGGTGCCGAGCGCCCGGCGGATGGTCGCGACCCGGCTGCGGGCGTGGGGGCTGCGGGACCGGGTCGAGGCCGCGGGGTCGCTGGTCGGCGTGCTCGTCGACGAGGCGCTGTGGCACGCTCCCGGCAAGATCATGATCAGCTTGTCCGCCGAGGACGGGTTGTGCAGGTGCGAGGTCGGACAGTGCCCCGTTCCGGTTGGCCGGGGGCGGGACCTGCTCGACCGCCTGGCCTGCTGCTGGGGTGTCGCCAGTACGGCGGGCGGTGAGGCCGTCTGGTTCGAGCTTCCCGCAGCCGGGCGTTCCTGACCCCCTCCGCACCTGGGCCGGGGCCGGCCTGACCGGTCCCGGCCCTCGTGTCTGTCGCGCGGTGTCGCCGGGAGACGACCGCCGCCGCCGTCAGGAGACCTTCTCGCAGATGCGATAGGTCATCATCACGCAGATGCGGTGGAGCTGACGGCACAGGCCGAGGAAGTCCGCGTGCATGGGCGCCGGAGGGCTGGGGTAGGCGTCGAGCCTGGCCGCGAACTCCGGGTCCAGCCCGTCGGCCCACGGATCGGTGCAGCGGGCGTAGACGTCGTCGATCGGGACGCCCGCCTGGTAGGCCGTGCTCACCTCCTCCTGGAGCCGTTCGAGGTAGGCGAGCAGCGCGTCGATCGCCTGCGGCCCGTCGCCGATCGGGCCGTGGCCGGGGACGATGGTCTCCAGCTCGGGCAGGCCCGCCTTCATCGCGCGCAGCCCCTGGATGTACGGCACGGGACCGCCCTGCAACATCATGTGCGACGAGCCCGCCGCGCACAGGAAGTTGCCCGTCCAGGCGGTCCTCGCCGACGGGACGTAGACGATCGTGTCGCCGGGGCCGTTGCCCGGCCCGAACCGGTGCAGCTCGACGGTGGTGTCGCCCAGGTCGATCTCGGCGTAGGTGTCGAAGACGACGTCCGGCAGCCGCCAGGCGGTGAAGGCGTCGAACTCGGCCTCGGCGCCGTACATGTTCCTGGAGCGCATCTCCTTCTCGTAGGCCAGGTCGTGCATGTTGTCGCGGTTCTCCCGCGAGGTGATCACGGTCACGTCGTCGGGGAAGGCGATGTTCCCGAACGTGTGGTCGCCGTGGTAGGTCGTGTTGGCCAGGTAGCGCAGCGGCCGGTCGGTCACCTCCTTCGCCACGCGCTGGACCTGCGCGCCGATCCCCGGCGTGACACCGGAGTCGATGACCAGCGACGCCTTCGTGCCGAAGACCACGCCGTTGTTGTCCTTGGGCGGGACGGTGGCCATGAGCGCGTGGACGCCCGTGCCCAGTTCCTGTGCCCGCAGTTCCAGGCCGACCGGGCTGAGGTTGGGGCCGTAGTACTCCGGCGGGCGTTCCCTGATCTCGCGGTCGAGCAGGTGGTGGGAGAGCTCGGACATGAACGGACTCCTGTCCTCGTGGCCGCCGCGTGCCGGCGGCGTACTCCCAGATATTAAACAATCGATCGATTAATATGCAACCATGGAGCTGAGCGACCGCCTACCATCGGTCGGTGTGAGCACCACGACGGGCAGGCCGCGCCGCGCGGGACGGCCGCGCAAGGAAGACGCCAAGGACACGCGGGCCGTGCTGCTGCAGGCAGCACTCGACCTGTTCGTCGAGAAGGGCTACGCCGCCACGTCCGTCCGCATGATCGCCCGCGCCGCCGGGCTCAGCGACGCCGGCCTCTACGGCCACTTCGCCGGCAAGCGCGCGATCTACGACGAGCTGCTGGCCTCGGCCGGTCCCGGCGCGGTGGGGCAGGTGATCGCGGAGCTGTTCCCCGACCCCGGGGCGACGCCGGACGACCCCGAGGCGTTCCTGCGCGGGTGCGTCGCCCGCGTGATCGAATTCTTCGAGGAGCCGGCCGCGCGCAAGTTCAGCCGGCTCCTGCTGCGCGAGGAGATCGCCGACAACCCCGGCGTCGTCAACGAGATGATCTCCCAGGGCACACGAATGCTCGGCCCGATCTTCTCCCGGTGGGCCGAGCACGGCCTGCTGACGCCACGCGTGCGCGTGCGGCTGCTCGCCGGTGAGGTGGACGGCGGCGAGCTGGCATGGGAGCTGCTGTCCCCTCTGGTGTTCATCCGGCTCACCTACCTGCACGGCCCCGATGACCTGCACGACGAGGGCAGGCGGCGGGCCGCCTCCCACCTGGAGCTCTTCCTCGACGCGGCCGTCCGCCGCTAGGAGCCGTCGCTCAGGTCTCGCGCTTCGCCTGCTCGATCTCCGCGTCGTGCTGGGGGTGCCACATGTGCGGATAGTGCAGGTCGAACGCCGGCCGTTCCGAACGGATGCGCGGCATGGACGTGAAGTTGTGGCGCGGCGGCGGGCAGGACGTGGCCCATTCCAGTGAGTTGCCGAACCCCCACGGGTCATCGACGGTGACGCGCGGGGCGCGGCGGGCCGTACGCCAGACGTTGTACAGGAACGGCAGCGTCGACAGGCCGAGGATGAAGGCGCCGACCGAGGAGACCAGGTGCAGGTCGGTGAAGCCGTCGACGGCGCTGTAGTCGGCGTAGCGCCGCGGCATCCCGGCCACGCCCAGCCAGTGCTGCACGAGAAACGTCGTGTGGAAGCCGATGAACAGCAGCCAGAAGTGCCAGGCGCCGAGCCGGTTGTCGAGCATGCGGCCGGTCATCTTCGGCCACCAGAAGTAGAACCCGGCGAACATGGCGAACACCACCGTGCCGAACACCACGTAGTGGAAGTGCGCCACGACGAAGTAGGTGTCGGTGATGTGGAAGTCGAGCGGCGGCGAGCCGAGGATGACGCCGGTCAGCCCGCCCAGCAGGAACGTCACCAGGAACCCGACCGAGAACAACATCGGCGCCTCGAAGCTCAGGTGCCCGCGCCACATGGTGCCGATCCAGTTGAAGAACTTCACGCCCGTCGGCACCGCGATGAGGAAGGTCATGAACGAGAAGAACGGCAGCAGCACCTGCCCCGTGCCGAACATGTGGTGCGCCCACACGGTCATCGACAACCCGGAGATCGCGATGGTGGCGCCCACGAGCCCGATGTAGCCGAAGACGGGCTTGCGGCTGAAGACCGGGATGACCTCGGTGATGATGCCGAAGAACGGCAGCGCGATGATGTAGACCTCGGGGTGGCCGAAGAACCAGAACAGGTGCTGCCAGAGCAGCGGCCCGCCGTTCTCCGCCACGTAGACCTGCGTGCCGAGCTTGCGGTCGGCTTCCAGCGCCAGCAGCGCGGCGGCCAGCACCGGGAACGCCATCAGCACGAGCATGCTGGTCAGCAGCACGTTCCAGGTGAAGATCGGCATGCGGAACATGGTCATGCCGGGAGCGCGCATGCACACGATGGTGGTGAAGAAGTTCACCGAGCCGAGGATGGTCCCCAGGCCCGACAACGCCAGCCCCATGATCCACAGGTCGCCGCCCGTGATGGGGCTGTAGACCACGTCCGACAACGGCGTGTAGGCGAACCAGCCGAAGTCGGCCGCCCCGTCAGCGGTGAGGAACCCGCTCACCACGATCAGACCGCCGAACAGGAACAACCAGAAGCTGACCGCATTGAGCCGCGGGAAGGCGACGTCTGGCGCGCCGATCTGCAGCGGCATGATGACGTTCGCGAACCCGGCGAACAGCGGGGTGGCGAACAGCAGCATCATGATCGTGCCGTGCATGGTGAACAGCTGGTTGTACTGCTGCGGGCTGACGAGCTGCAGGCCCGGGTGGGCCAGCTCGCCCCGGATGACCAGCGCCATCAGACCGGCGAGGAGGAAGAAGGAGAACGACGCGATCAGGTACATGTAGCCGATCACCTTGTGATCGGTCGAGGCCAGCCAGGCCGCGATGAGCCTGCCCTTGCGGCGGACCCGTGGCCGCTCCGGCGGCGAGGCGAGCGGCTCGTCCCGGGGCTTGAAGATGGTCATGTACGATCTCCGTCTTTCCAGCACAACGGGCATCGGCTGACCACGCCCCTGTACGAGCGTGCCGCCGACCACCTGCCCGACCAGCGTTGGCTACCCTGGCGCCCCCACCCGAATCGCCGCCATACCGCGGGACGATCGATCCGTTACACCCCCGTGGGAATCGGCCGTCCGCCCGGAGAACCGCTTCACCGGTCCTCGACCAGCACCCTGCCCTTCGCCTCGTGCCGGGCCGCCGGCTCCGGGAGCCGCAGCGCGATCATGGCCACGTCGTCGTCGGCCGACAGCGGCAGGGCGCTGAGCAACTCGTCGCAGAACCGGTCGAGAGGCTGGCGGGCGAGCGCGCACGCGTGCCTGCGCAGCCGCTCCAGGCCCTCGTCGAGGTGCTCGTCGTGCCGTTCCACGAGCCCGTCGGTGTAGAGCAGCAGCGTGCTCAGCGGGGGCAGCGGCTCCCGCGCGGACACGCACCGGGCGTCGTACGGGATGCCGAGCAGCGGGTTGGCGCCGTCCTCCAGGAAACGGCCCTCGCCCTCGCCGGTGATCAGCAGGGGCGGCGGATGGCCGGCCACCGCGTAGTTCAGCCGGTGACCGCCTTCGCCCTTCTCGACCCTGGCCAGCACGCAGGTCGCGGTCTCCTCGCAGTAGAGGGTCTTCATCGCGATGTTCAGCCGGGCGAGGATCTCCCCAGGAGGCTCCTGCCGGTCCACGACCAGCCCTCTGAGCATGTTGCGCAGCTGGCCCATGGCGACCGCGGCGCGCAGGTCGTGCCCCGCGACGTCGCCGATGGCCAGCACCGTGGCGCCGTCCGGCAACACGAACGAGTCGTACCAGTCGCCGCCCACGTCGGCGGCGGCGGGGCTGGCGCGGTAGCGCGCGGCGATCTGCATGCCGGGCACCCGCGGCGGTTGCGCCAGCAGGCTGTGCTGCAGGGCCACCGCGACCTTGCGCGTGCGCTGGAACCTCATCGCGCTGCTCAGGCTGTCATGGGCCTGCTCGATCATCTCGCGCAGCAGGGTGACGGTGCCCTGGCCGATCGGCGCGCGGTCACCGCAGGCGGCCGCCGTGACCACGGCTGCGAGCGTGCCGTCGACCACGACGGGCAGGATCGCGATGCTGTTGGCCCCGGTGGCCTCCAGCCAGGTGCGCGTGCCCGCCGGCACGAGATCGCCCAGCGGCGATCCGGGGGTGAACGTCGTACGGAACGGCCTTCGCCGGCGTACCACGGCGGCGAACCCGCTGTCGGAGGCCAGACGTTCCTCGCTGAACGGCGGGAGCCTGGGCAACCCGGTGCGGGCGGCGGTGGCGATGCGCTCGGCCACGAAGTCGCCGCCTCTCGCCAGCCCGTCGGCGAGGTCGATCACCAGGTGCACGCCGCATCCGTCGGCCAGGTCGGGCACGATGACGTTCGCCAGCGCGCCGAGCATGCCCTCCAGGCTCGTCCGGTCGGCCGTCGCCGCGGCGGCCGAGTCGAGCAGCCGCTGGCGCCGCCGCTCCTGCCACTGCTGCTCGATGTCGGTGCAGGTGCCCACCCACTCCACGAGACGGCCGTTCTCCTGGATCGGCACGGCGCGCGCCTGGAAATGCCGGTACGTGCCGTCGACCGTGCAGAGCCGGTAGACGTGCTCCCACACCTCGGAGACCTCCTTGATCGCACCGGTCCACGACGCCTGCGTGGAGGCGCGGTCGTCCGGGTGAACGGCGTTCATCCAGCCGTCGTCGCGGAAGTCGTCCCATGACTGGCCGGTCACCCGCTCCCATCCCAGGCTCGGCTCGATCACCAAGCCGCCGGGGTCGGTCACCCAGACGATCTGCGCGCTGACCCGGACCAGGCTCTGGTAACGCCGCAGGATGCGGCGGCGCTCGTCGGCCACCGCCTGGAGCCGCTGCGCCACGGTGACCTGATCAGTGACGTCCAGGAAGAGCGCGAGGACGCCGTACGTGCCGTCATCGAAGGCGATCCGCGAGAGGCTGAAGGTGAAGAACCGTTCCCGGTCCGCCCGGTCCGCCCGGTCCGCCCGGTCCGCCCGGTCCGCCCGGTCCGCCCGGTCCGCCCGGTCCGCCCGGTCCGCCCGGTCCGCCCGGTCCGCCCGGTCCGCCCGGTCCGCCCGGTCCGCCCGGTCCTCCCGGTCCGCCCGGTCCTCCCGGGTCGCGCCGCCGGGGGCGTCGGTGCGGACCACCGCCCTGCCCGTCCTGAGCACCTGGTCGAAGATGGGAATGTAGTCTTCCAGGGCCACGCGGGGGAAGGCGTCCCTGAGCGGGGACCCGATCGGCCGCTCCCCGAACAAGGACCGGTGTGTCTCGTTGGTGTACAGCAGCCGGTGGTCGGGCCCACGGGTCACCGCGACCCCCACAGGCGCCGGCTCCAGCACCTCGAAGGTCAGACCACTCACCCGCTGCCCGTAGACACCGTCCATTGCGACTTCCCCCGATGACGCCGTTCACGGTGATTCGCGAGCCCGGTCAGAGTCCTACCCTTTCCTGACGCGACGGGAACCCGGCGGGTCACGATTCCGGCCCGTCCGACGCCTCTGGCCTCCCAGCACCGGCGATAGCATGACTGGGCGTGAGCACCGACCGGCTCGCCACGGTGTGGGGCGACGACCCGCCGGTGTCGGTGCGCAACCAGGTGGCGATCGCCGTGGCCGTGCTGCGCCGGTCCCTGCGCGACGTCGCGCTCCGGTGACGCCGGGCGCCTGTCCGTCAGCGCAGCGGGAACCGGCCGGGGTCCACCGTGGCGAGGTCACGCAGGAAGCCGCGTTTGTGAGGGTCGTCCCAGTCCTTCCACTCGGCGGCGTCGATCAGCGTCCACACGCCCCATTCCAGGAGCATGTAGCGCACGGTCACCGGCCACAGCGCCAGCTCGGCCTCGGTGAACCCGACGTGCCGCCGGTACGCCGAGGAGAAGGCGGACCACTCGTCGCCCGTGAAGAGCCGGGGCGGCGCGGTGGCCATCTCGTTGTGGAACAGCAGCGCGGCCAGCGCCAGGTCGAGGATGCGCGGCGCGTACTCGGCGTTGTCGGGGTCGACCAGCACGGGCGCCCCGTCGACGTAGACCAGGTTGCCGGCCTTGTAGTCCATGGACACCGCAGCCCGCGGGAGCCGGCCGTCGCGCACCGGCGGCAGCGTCTCCGCCATGAACGACTCCAGCCACGGCCCCAGGCGGGCCGGCACCTCGTCGCGCAGGTCGGGCGCGTGCTCGCCCAGCACCCGTCTGAGCCCGGTGATGTCCTCCTCCACCGAGGCGGCGTCGTGGTCGGGCCAGCCGAACTCCGGCATGATCTGGTCGCCGACCTGGGCCGGGTTGTCGACGGGCAGGGAGGCGGGTGACCACGCCGACGTCCTCCCCTGCGAGCGCCTCCAGCCATCGGGAGATGGCGGCCGCGGCCGCCACGGGGCCGGTGGTCCGCTTGATCACGGCCTTGCCGCCGTTCAACCGGACGGGGAAGACAGGGGCGTACGGATAGCAGGAGCGCTCCGACCTGCCCGCCTCACCGACGGCGAAGTGCTGGAAGACGTCGGCGAAGTCGGCCGCCCGGTCATGGGCCATGTGCGCTCCTGCGGGCCTGGGCTGACGGGGTGTCGAATGTTAGTCGAAAGCCGCGTGGCGCCGACACCGTTATCGGGAGGGGGACGGCGGCTCGGGCACGGCCCGCCCGCAGGCCGCGCCCTTGCACCCCTGCAGCCGGTCGAGCTCTTAGAGCTCGCGCTCGCCCTTCAGATAGCGCACGTACAGGTAACGATCGGTCCTGATCGCCTCGTAGGCGATGCTGAGCACCTGCCCGGAGCCCGGCGGCTTGCGCCCGTACGGCGTCGCGAAGTCCTGGTCCAGGTCACCGTCGGTGCCCGCTTCGCCGCTGGGGTCGTTCTCCGCCGACGTGCGGCCCGCAACGGTCGGCAGCGCGCCGTTGCCCGCCTCGTGCAGCACGGGACGCCGGGACGTGCGCTCCGGCTGCCGGGCGAAGGGCAGCAGCGACCGGCCGTCCACGGCGAGCCCGGGACGCACGCCCGCGGCGTCGGCGATGGTGGCGGCCAGGTCGGCGTTGACCGCGAGCTCCTTCGACACGCCGCCGGCGGGCAGGCCGGGGCCGCGGAGTCGGAGTAGGTCCAGCGGCGCCCGGCCGCCACGTCCACCAGCGCCTCGTGCCCGCCGAAGCGGGCCACGGCGCGCTCGAAGTTCTCCCCGATCGTCTCGCCCAGCAAGGGGACACCGGACACGCCCGAGGCGTACGAGAGCAGTGCGTCAGCCATGGAAACAGACTCCGCCAGGATCGGCCCGGTGACCACCCCCTCCCGGGGATGCGCCCGGCCAGGCGTGGGAGGCCGCCGGGACGGGCAACATCCAGGAGGTCTCCGAACAGAGGGGTGTGGCAGGACATGCCGTCCGTCGTGCTGATCGGCACACTCGACACCAAGAGCGAGGAGTACGCGTGGCTGCGCAACCGGCTCGTGGAGCTGGGCAGCGACGTGGTCGTGGTGGACGCCGGCGTCGGCGTCCCCGGCCAGACGCTGCTCGCCGACGTCTCCAACGAGCAGGTCGCCGGGGCGGGAGGGCGCGACCTGCGGGCGCTGCGCGCGGCCGGCGACAGGGGCGCCGCCGTGACCGTCATGGGCGAGGGCGCGGCGGTGATCCTGGCCCGGCTGCACGCCGACGGCCGCGCCGACGCCGTGCTGGCGCTGGGCGGCAGCGGCGGCTCGTCGATCGCCGCGCGGGCCGTGCGCGACCTGCCCATCGGCCTGCCCAAGCTGATCGTGTCCACGATGGCGGCGGGAGACGTCGCCCCGTACGTCGGGGCGAAGGACGTCACGATGATGTACAGCGTGGTCGACATCGCGGGCATCAACCGGCTCTCCCGCGCCATCCTCGGCAACGCCGCCGCCGCGGCCGCGGGGATGGCCCGCTCGCACCAGCTCGCCAAGGCCGAGCTGACCGCGGGCGGCTCCGACCGGCCGCTGGTCGGCGCGTCGATGTTCGGGGTGACCACTCCGGCCGTCGACGCCGCACGCGAGCGGCTCGCCGAGCTCGGCTACGAGGTGCTCGTCTTCCACGCGACCGGTGCGGGCGGGCGCGCGCTCGAAGGGCTCGCGGCGAGCCGGATGCTGGCCGGCGTGCTCGACCTGACCACCACCGAGCTGGCCGACGACCTCGTGGGCGGCGTCCTGTCCGCAGGGCCCGGCCGGCTCACCGCGGCCGGCGCGCACGGCGTGCCGCAGGTGGTCGCGCCCGGCGCGCTCGACATGGTCAACTTCGGCCCCCCCGACAGCGTGCCCGCCGAGTTCGGCGAGCGCCTGCTGTACGTGCACAACCCCACCGTGACGCTGATGCGCACCACGGTGGGCGAGATGGCCGAGCTCGGCCGCCGCGTGGCCGCCAAGCTCCGCGACGCGAGCGGGCCCACCGTGCTGTTCGTGCCCCGCCGGGGCGTGTCCGCCCTGGACGCGCCCGGCGGCGCCTTCGCCGACCCGAAGGCCGACGAGGCCTGCTTCGAGGCCATGGCCGAAGGGCTGCGCGGCTCCGGCGTGCCCGTCGAGGAGCTCGACCTGCACGTCAACGACCCCGCCTTCGGCCGCGCCATGGCGGAGCGGCTGCATCACATGATCTCCGGAGGTACCACGTGAACAGGCAGGACGTGCTCGACAGGCTCCGCGGCACGGTCGCGGCCGGGCAGCCGATCGTCGGCGCGGGAGCCGGCACCGGCCTGTCGGCCAAGTGCGCCGAGGCCGGCGGCGCCAATCTGATCATCATCTACAACTCGGGCCGCTACCGCATGGCCGGGCGCGGCTCGCTGGCCGGGTTGCTGCCGTACGGCGACGCCAACCAGATCGTCGTCGAGATGGCCTCAGAAGTGTTGCCGGTCGTGCGTGACACACCGGTGCTCGCCGGCGTGTGCGGCACCGACCCGTTCCGCGTCATGCCGCTCTTCCTCGACCAGCTCAAGGCGATGGGGTTCGCCGGCGTGCAGAACTTCCCGACCGTGGGCCTGTACGACGGGACCTTCCGCCAGAACCTGGAGGAGACCGGCATGGGCTACGACCTGGAGGTGCAGATGGTGCGGCAGGCCCGCGAACGCGACCTCGTCACCGCCCCCTACGTCTTCGACGAGAGCCAGGCGCGGGCCATGGCCGAGGCGGGCGCCGACGTGCTGGTGCCGCACGTGGGGCTGACCACCAAGGGCAGCATCGGCGCCGGCACCGCGCTGACCCTCGACGAGGCCGCCGAGCGCGTGCAGGCCATGCGCGACGCGGCCATGGCCGTCCGGCCCGACGTGCTCGTGCTCTGCCACGGCGGCCCGATCGCCGAGCCCGACGACGCAGCGTACGTCCTGTCGCGGACCAAGGGCGTGGCCGGCTTTTTCGGCGCCTCGTCCGTCGAGCGGCTGCCGACGGAGCGCGCCATCACCGAGCAGGTCCGAGCCTTCAAGTCACTCACGTTCTGAAAGAGAGGAGCCGCCATGCACGTCAGCCCCGACAGCGTGCCGACGATGGCCTTCGACTGGGGGTCGATCAAGTGGTTCGTCACCCCGTCAGCCGTCCAGGGGGCGAGCAGCACCCTGGGCGAGGTCATCGTCAACCCGGGCCGCGGGCACGCCCGCCACCACCACCCCGGCGCCGAAGAGATCATCTACGTCATCTCGGGCGAAGGCCGCCAGATGGTGGACGACGGCGAGGAGTTCACCATCAAGGAGGGTGACACCGTGCACATCCCTGCGGGCGTCTACCACTCGACGTACAACACCACCTGGCGGCCGTTGCGGCTGATCGTCACGTACACGCCCGGGGGAGAGGAGAAGGCGCTGGAGGCCGCGCCGGACCTCACGCTGCACGAGCCGGGCGGCGTCGCGGAGTGGCGCCAGGCCTGACCGCACGCCAGACTGCAACCTTTCGCCCGGCGGGTCGCGTTGTGACGGGCGAGAGGAGACCACATTGAATGGTGACGACGGTTTCCGCGAGTTCGTGCTCGCCCGGCAGCAGTCGCTGATGCGGACGGCGTACCTGCTCACGGGAGACGCCCATCTCGCGGAGGACCTGTTGCAGAGCGTGCTGGCCAAGGTCGTGGGCCACTGGCCCAGGGTGTCCAGGGACGGCAATCCCGAGGCGTACACCCGCAGGGCGCTGGTCAACCAGTACATCTCGTGGAAGCGCAGGCCGCGGCCCGAGATGCTGAGCGCCAGTGTGCCGGAGCACGGCGCCTCGTACGACGAGGCCGCGCTCGACCGGATCGTGTTGCGCCGGGCGCTGGCGAGACTGACGCCCAAGCAGCGGGCGGTGATCGTGCTGCGCTTCTGGGAGGACCTCACCGAGGCGCAGACGGCCGAGGTGCTCCGCTGCTCGATCGGCAACGTCAAGAGCCAGTGCCATCACGCGCTGGCCCGCCTGCGCTCGCTGGCACCCGAGCTCGGGCCCATGCTGTCGGATCCGGAGACCGTGGGGGTGACCCGATGACCACGTTGCGGGAGGCGCTGGACGACATCGCGGCCGAGGCCCCGGCGGTGGACCTCACGCACCTCGTGGACGCGGCCGTCACAGGCCGCAGGCGCAGGCGCAGGCGGCGCACCGGCTGGGCGCTGACCGCGGTCGCGACCGTCACGGTGATGGGCGCGGTGACCGCGGCCGTGGTGGTGCCGGGACAGCGGGGCGGCGAGGCGGCCACGCAGCGGCGTGCCGAACCGGTGCTCGACCTGCCCGACAGCCGAGTGGGCAAGCTCAGCAGCGCCTACATGACGCCCTGCGCGTTCGACGCCGTACGGAAGAAGTTCGACTGCGGCATGGTCGAGTGGCGGGTGGTCACCAGCGCCGGCACGACCTATCGCGTGCCTGAGGCGCTCGCCATGACCGAGAACGAACGGCGCGCGCCCGTGGCGGTCAGCAGGGACGGCCGCATGCTCGCCTACTACAGCCGCGAGGCGCAGGCGCACGTGGTCAGGGACCTGGTGACCGGCTCCGAGACGACCTCGCCCGTCACGGTGGAGGAGGAGCGGATCGACGTCGGCTCCATGCTGGCGGTCTCCGACGACGGCCGCCACCTGGTCTTCGACCCGCGCGAGGGCAGCAAGAAGCCAGGGCTGCTGATCGACGTGCGGACCGGCAAGACGGTCTCGGTGCCCGGCACGTACGAGGTGGTGACCATCAAGGACGGCGTCGCCGAGCTGGTCCGCTACCGCAAGACCGACCTGTGGCTGATGCCCGTCACCGGCGGAGGCAAGCCGGTGCGCTTCGACGGCGCGTTCATCGGCTTCAGCGAGCTCGCCCCCGACGGCCGCACGGTGGCCGCCTACTATTTCCCCCCCGCCGAGAAGGGCAGGTTTCCCAAGTCGGACCTCGTGAAGCGCGGGCTCAGCCTGCTCGACACGAAGACCGGGCGGGCCCTGCGCAAGGTCGACATCCGCGGCCTGCCGAAGGACGGCGGGATCTTCGAAACCTCGCTGTGGCTGAACGAGAAGGAGGTCACCCTGGCCTTCCAGAGCACGAAGGGACAGATCAGCACCTACGCGGTCGACACGACCACGGGTCAGGCCCGGCTCCTGACCCGGCATCCCGGCGGGCGCAACAGCGTGGTCCTTCCCGGAGCCGCGGCCGGCTGATCGCGGCGCCCACGCGGGAGGCGTGGCCAGGATGTGCGGCCACGCCTACGATCACGCGGGGAGGCGGTATGAAACGGGTGGCCCTCGTCGACGCCGCCGACGAGCGGCGCGCGGGCGACCAGTTCCCCGGCGTGGCCGTGCTGCGTCCTGGACGGGGCCCCGGGTCCGGCCCGCCACGGCGGGAGGGGCGCACCAGGGACGAGGAGCGGCTCGGGATCTCCCGCCTGACCCGCGTGAACGCGGCCGTGGCGTACGCGCTGGCCGAGGACCTGCCCAGGCGGCTGGCGGAGCGGGCCAACCCGCGAGGGAGAGCATGGGAGCGGGTTCGCGCGGAGTCCGGCCGGGTGGCCAGGATCGCCACGGTCAACGCCGACGGGCTGCCGCCCGACCGCGAGCAGGAGCTGCGCTCCTTGCGGCAGATCGAGCGGTTCCTGACATGGGCCACCCGGATCAAGCGGCCGTCCCCACGGATGTGGAACCGCACGACCGCCGTGGCGAGCTTCGGCGGGACACAGAAGAAGAAGTCGCATGTCCTCTGGATGTGCCTCACCATGTAGGCGACTTGGAGGCAGACGTAGCTGCCGTTGGCCCACGTCCAGGCGATCTTCTTGCTTTCGGCGGAATCCCCGAACCACTGGGCGGTGCCCGGGCAGTTGGGGTGTCCGCCTCATGGGTGGTGACCGCGGGCCTGAAGGAGGAGGTGGACGACGCCGACCCTGCCGCGGGGCTCGCCGCCGCGACCAGGCTTCCTCGTCAGTGAAAGCGCCGTACCCTTCGCGGTCACCGCGAGGAGTGGTCCACGGGACGGCCCGGGTAGCGCATCGTCAGGTCGGCCCCCCGAGGGCCGTGGTACGGGTCGCCGGCGTGCAGCCCGGCGGTCTGGATCAAGCGGCTGATGTCGCTGGGCGTGAGCAGGCCGATGAGCCGCCCGGCCGGGTCGAGCACCACGGCGCGGCCGTCCGCGCAGCCGTCCATCCGGGTCAGCAGGTCGGTCAGCGCCTCGTCGGGCCGGGCGGCGGGCACCTGGTCGGCAGGGCAGGCGATGTCGCGCAGCCGCGTCACGGCGCGTGCGTCGGGCGGTACCTGGCGGATGCGGTTGAGCGTGACCAGCCCGAGGAAGCGCATGTGGTGGTTCACCAGCGGATAGGTCGACAGGCGCTCGCGCATGACGACCCGGTCGACGAGCTCGGCCACGGTCTCGTCCGGATGGGCGACGACCAGCCGGTCCGACATGACGTTCCCGATCCTGATGCCGTGCAGCGACGAGCCGAGCTGCGCCTGCTGCTCCTCGGCGCTGGCGGCGCTGACGAGGAACAGGCCGATCAGGGCCAGCCAGAGCCCTTGGAACCCGCTGCCGGTGACGACCTGCAGGAAGCCCAGCGCGATGAGGACGTAGCCGAAGACCCGGCCCGCGCGGGCGGCGGCCACCGCCGCCCTGGTGCGGTCGCCCCAGCGCGACCACAGGGCGGCACGCAGCACGCGCCCTCCGTCCAGTGGCGCCGCCGGGATCAGGTTGAACACGGCCAGGATCGCGTTGACCCCGGCGAGGTAGCCGAACATCCCGGCCAGCAGCGGCGCCGCGTCGGCGGCGGTGACGAGGAGCGCGACGGCGCCGAAGATCACGCCGCACAAGAGGCTGGTGAGCGGGCCCACCACCGCGATCTTCAGGTCGGCGCCCGGTGAGCGCGGCTCGCCGCGCAGCTCCGCCACCCCTCCGAGCAGCCACAGCGTGATGTGCGCCACGTCGATGCCGTGGCGCTTGGCCACCATCGCGTGGGAGAGTTCGTGGGCCAGCAGCGACGCCAGGAACAGCACCGCCGTGGCCAGCCCGGCCAGCAGGTACACCACGGGAGACGAGCCGGGGAAGACCACGGGAAACCGGCCGAACGCCAGCCCGACGACCAGGATCAGCACGATGACCAGCACGCTGACGTTGAGCCCGACCGGAATCCCCCCGATCCGGCCGAGACTGATGGATGAGCGCATCCGCCCTCCCCACAGTGCGAGTGTCCGCTCCACGTACCCACAAATGGCACGCCCACGCAGTGACCCGGCCGGGGCAGCGTTCGGGAACAACCGTGCGAAGAAGCGGTAGGATCAGCGGTACCACCGGACACGAGGAACGATGTCGAGCATCAAAGAGGTCGCCCGGCTCGCTGGGGTCTCCGTCGGCACCGTGAGCAACGTGCTCAACCGGCCCGAGATGGTGGCCCCGGAGACGCGGCTGCGGGTGCAGGCGGCGATCGCCAGCCTCGGCTACGTCCGCAACGGCTCCGCCCGGCAGTTGCGGGCCGGCCGCAGCCGGACCATCGGCGTCGTCGCCCTCGATCTGGCCAACCCGTTCTTCATCGACGTGCTGCGCGGCGTGGAGACCGCGGCGCAACCCCTCGACGTCAACGTCATGGTCTTCAACAGCAACAAAGACGCCGGCCGCGAGGCCGGGCTGCTGGAGACGTTCGAGGAGCAGCGACCGCTGGGCGTGCTGATCACGCCGGTCAACGACAGCGGCGAGGAGGAGCGGCTGAGCCGGCTCGTCTCCCGCGGCATCCCGGTGGTGTGCTTCGACAGCTCGGCCCCGCACAGCCACGGCTGTGCCGTCGCCGTGGACGACGTGCTCGGCGGGCGCCTGGCCGGCCGGCATCTGCGCGAGCGGGGGCATCACCGCATCGCCTTCGCCGGCGGGCCGTTCACCGTCCGCCAGGTGCGCGAGCGGCATCTCGGTCTGGCGGGCGTGCTGGGCGCGGCCGACGTGCTGACCGTGATCCCGCTGCCCGACCTCACGGTGGCCACCGGGCGCACGGCCGGCGCGGAGATCGCCGGGCTGCCTCCCGCCGAACGCCCCACCGCCCTCTTCTGCGCCAACGACCTGGTCGCGATCGGGGCGTTGCAGGAGATGACCCAGCGGGGCCTGCGGGTGCCGGCCGACGTGGCGATTCTCGGCTATGACGACATCGACTTCGCCGCCGCGGCGGCCGTGCCGCTGTCGTCGATCCGGCAGCCGCGTGAGCAGCTCGGCCACACCGCCGCGCTGATGCTGCTGGAGGAGGCCAACCAGCCCGCCGGTCAGCCCGGCCATGAACCGGGCCACGAACATCGCCAGGTCGTCTTCCAGCCCGACCTGGTCGAACGCGCTTCCACCGCCGCTCCCTAGACGGTGAGAGCGCGGCGTCGTCAGCTCATCTGCTCGTCGAGCTGGGTGGCGTCGGGGCCGGGGAAGGGGCCGTTGAAGGGGCCATTGAAGGGGATCGCGGTCGGAGACGGCCGCAGCGTGCCCGACCAGTCCTGGTAGGACAGCAGGATGGCCACCGCGAGCACCAGGACGACGCTCGTGGCCGCGGCCAGCGCCCACAACACGACCGCCGGAGTGCTCAGGGCGTCGAGCCCGCGGGGCGGATCGGGCTCGCGGCTCCTGCCGCGCGGCCCCGCCAGGAGCTTGTCGAGCACGGGATCCTCGTGCGCCAGCCGCTCTTCGATCTCCGCGAGCGCTCGCCGCTCGTCTCTGGACATTGCCATGATCTCAGGCTGTCTCCAGGGCGTGACGAGAACAGCGGCCGGTCTGGAGAGGGGGCACATGCACCTGAGGGACTCCCAACGTGGCTCTCCACATTCTTGCAGTATGCAACATTAGTGACTCCGCTGTCACGGCGGGCGGAGTTCCAGGATCGTCTCCGCGTGTGGGGTGCGGGAGCCCGAAAGGGTCGTCGAGGCCGCCCCGCGATCACGCGACCTGCGGATGCACGGGATCGGCAGCCGGGTCGCCATGCGGATCCACGGCCCCGACCGTGTAGAACAGTTCTATGCCAGAGCGTCAATCCGCCCAAATGAACGGTGAGGATCAGGCCGCTGTCATCTCGGCGGTGCTGGCGGGCTCGCGGCTGCTGGTCGCGATCGCGGCGCGTTCGCTCGGCGCCGTCGGTGACCGGGTGACGTTGCCGCAGTTCCGGATGCTCGTGGTGCTCTCAGGACACGGCGAGACCAAGCTCGTCACCATGGCGGAGCTGCTCGACGTCAATTCCTCCACCGCCATGCGGATGGCCGACCGGCTCGCCGCCGCGGGACTGGTGGTCCGCGAGGTCAATCCGATGAACAGGCGGGAAAGCCTGATGCGCCTGACCGATGAGGGCAGGCGCATCGTGGACCAGGTGACCGCCCGTCGCCGGGACGAGATCGCGGCGATCGTCTCGCGCATGTCGCCGGCGGAGCGCCAGGCGCTGATCTCGGCGATGGCGGCCTTCAACGAGGCGGGCGGCGAGCCGGCGGCGCCGACCCCGGAGGCCGGCAGCCACCCGCTCGGCTGGCCCGACGCCTGAGCGGTCCGCCCGGCGGGCCCGGCACCTGAGTGGGCCCGCCACCTGAGCGGGGCCGTGGCGGACCCCCGGGCGGCGGACCGCGGTGGTCAGCGGGTCAGGAGGCCGCGTTGCCGAGGAAACCCTGCTTGTCCAGCCAGTCGGCGGCGACCTTGCCCGGCTCCATGCCCTCGACGTCGACCTGCGCGTTGAGCTCCTGCATGGTCGCGTCGTCCAGCTTGGCGATCACGGGCTGGAGCACCTTCTCGATCGCCGGGGTCTTCTGGTAGGTCTCCTCCCTCAGGGTCATGGCCGCGTTGTAGATCGGGAAGAACTTCTTGTCGTCCTCCAGCACGGTGAGGTCGAGGGCGGCGATGCGGCCGTCGGTGGTGAACACCTCGCCGAAGTTGCAGGTCTCGCCCTTGTCCGTCTCGGTGTAGACGACGCCGGTGTCGAGCAGGGAGATGTTGTCCTTGGGGATGGTCATGTCGTACGCCTTGCTCAGGCCGGGCAGCCCGTCGTCACGGGTCGAGAACTCCGTCTCGATGCAGATCGTGACGTCCTTGGGGTTGGTCTTGGCCAGCTCGGCCACGTCGGAGACCGTCTTGACGCCCAGCTCCGTGGCCTTCTCGGAGCGGATGGCCAGGGCGTAGGTGTTGTTCAGCGGGGTCGGACCGATCCAGTGGATCTTGTTCTTCTGGAGGTCGGCCTCCGCGGTGGCCTTGAACTGCTCGGCGGAGTCCTGGATCGGCTTGGTGTTCTTCAGGAACTCGATCCAGCCCGTGCCGGAGTAGTCCCAGTACATGTCGATCTCTTTGGACTCCAGGGCCTTGCGGTTGGCCACCGTGCCGCCGAGGTTGGTCTTGTCGACGATCTCCGCTCCATGCGCCTTGAGCAGGTGAACGGCGATCTTGCCGAGGACGATGTTCTCGGTGAAGTCCTTGGAACCGACGATGTACTTGGTCCCCTTGAGCTCGTCGCCCGCG
Organism: Nonomuraea diastatica; assembly: GCF_004349015.1. Lineage (NCBI taxonomy): Bacteria > Bacillati > Actinomycetota > Actinomycetes > Streptosporangiales > Streptosporangiaceae > Nonomuraea > Nonomuraea diastatica. The sequence goes on along the minus strand of NZ_SMKP01000016.1, from coordinate 34,698 downwards.
CTGCCGGCTTCGACGGCGTCGGAGGAACCGCAGGCGCTCAGGGTCGTGACCGAGAGCGCGGCGGCTGCGAGGAGGGTGAACGTCTGTCGTAGCGGGCGGGAGAACATTTGAAGCACCTTCTTGCTATGTGATCGGGTGGTTACCGAAAGCGTGGTCACATGCCGCGTGGCTTGAGCAGGTCCTCGGCGAGCCCGCCGAGCCAGTCGATGAAGAAGGCGATACACGCGGTGAGCACGCCTCCGACGATGGTCACGGGCATGCGGTTGAGCTTGAGGCCGTTGACGATCAGCTCGCCGAAGCCGCCGGCCGCGACGAAGGCGCCGAGCGTGGCGACGCCCACCGTCAGGACGAGCGCGGTGCGCAGGCCGGCCAGGATGGCGGGCACGGCCAGCTTGAGCTCGACCCGGCGCAGGATCTGGCCCTTGGTCATGCCCATGCCGCGGGCGGCCTCGATGAGCGCCGGGTCGACCTGCTGGACCCCGACCATGGTGTTGCGCAGGACGGGCAGCACGGCGTAGGCGACCAGGCCGACCAGCGCGGTCTGGAAGCCGACGCCCATGAGGAACGTGGCCAGCACGAGCAGGCCGATGGAGGGGACGGCCTGGCCCAGGTTGCCCACGGTGAGGATGATCGGGGTGATCAGCCGGTTCCTGGACCGCGAGGCGGCGATGCCCAGCGGGATCGCGATGATCACCACGAGTGCGGTGGCGGCCACGGTCATCTGGATGTGCTCGACGGCCTTGGTCAGGATCACCGTCTGGTTGAGGCTGCGCTGCTCGATCGAGTCGAGTTCCAGCGTCCCGACCCAGGCGTACAGGGCGACCAGGACGGCGATGATGGCGACGGGCGTGAACAGGTGCCGCACGCCGAACGTACGGCCGGGCTTCCGGGACCGCCCGACGGCCAGGGTCTCAGCGGTCACTGGACACCACATCTTCCTGCTCGCCGGACCGGGCGCCCACGGCCTCGCACAGGGCGGCGTAGGTGAGCACCCCGTCCGGCGTGGCGCAGCGGTCTGCCCCGTGGGCGATCATGGTGTCCAGCGCCTCGCGGAGGCTGGCGTCGGCGGACACCCGCGGCAGGCCGGGATCGGCCGGCGCGCCCGTGGCGGGCACCTCCGACACGCGCATCAGCGCGAGCCGCTTGAGCGTGGCGTCCTGCCCGATGAAGCTCGCGACGTAGTCGTCGGCGGGGTCGGCGAGGATGGCGGCCGGCGTGTCGTACTGCGCGATGTGCGAGCCCTCGCGCAGCACGGCGATGCGGTCGCCCAGCTTGATGGCCTCCTCGAAGTCGTGCGTGACGAAGATGATCGTCTTGCGGAGCTGCTTCTGCAGTTTGACGAACTCGTTCTGCAGGTGCTCGCGCGTGATGGGGTCGGTGGCGCCGAACGGCTCGTCCATGAGCATCACGGGCGGGTCGGCGGCCAGCGCCCTGGCCACGCCCACGCGCTGCTGCTGGCCTCCGGAGAGCTGACGGGGGTAACGATCGCGGAAGGCCGACGGCTCCAGGTTCACCAGCGACAGCAGCTCGTCGACGCGGGCGGAGATCCGGTCGGCCGTCCAGCCGAGCAGGTTGGGGACCAGCCCGATGTTCTGCGCGATGGTCTGGTGGGGGAACAGGCCCACCTGCTGGATGGCGTACCCGATGTGGCGGCGCAGCTGGTCGGGGTCGAGGCTCAGCACGTCCTGCCCGCCGATGCGGATCTCGCCGGACGTCGGCTCGACCAGGCGGTTGATCATCTTCATGGTGGTCGTCTTGCCGCAGCCCGACGGGCCGACGAAGACGACCAGCTCGCCGGCCGGGATGTCGAGGGTGACGTTGTCGACCGCTGGGGCAGGCTGGCCCGGATAGCGCTTGGTCAGCGAGCGCAGCTCGATGCGCACGCCTTCGGTGTCACGGTCGAACACGAAGCCCCCTTGGGGTGGTGATGTAGCGAACGGCGAAGAAGAACAGGTCGAACAGGATGGCGATGACCACGATCCCCAGCGTTCCCGCGAGGGTGGCGTTGAGGGAGTTCACCGAGCCGAGCCGGGACAGGCCCTCGAAGATCTGCGTGCCCAGGCCAGGACCGTCGACGACGGCGGCGATGGCGGCGATCCCGATCAGCATCTGCGCCGAGATGCGCACGCCGGTCAGGATGAGCGGCCAGGCCAGCGGAAGCTGGACCCGCAACAGCAGCCGGGTGCGGCTCAAGCCCATCCCGCGGCCCGCCTCGACGGTGGCCGCGTCGAGGCCGCGCATCCCGGTGACGGTGTTGCGGATGATCGGCAGGAACGCGTAGGCGGTCAGCGAGACCAGCGTGGAACCCCAGCCCAGTCCGACGATGGGGATGAGGAGGGTGAGCAGCGCGAGCGACGGGACCGTCAGGATCCCGGCGGAGATCGCCACGGCGGTGCTCCGCACTTTCGGGGCGTCGTAGGCGAGGAGCCCGATGCCGACGCCGGCCACGGTGGCGATCGCTATGGCGATCCCCACGACCAGGGCGTGCTCGGCTGCGGCCAGCGAGAGGGTGTCCCAGCGTGAGACCACGTACTCGCTGAAATTCATGGGGGTACCGGCTTCCTTTACGCTTGCATGGGTTCGCAAACGTATGCGATTAGTTGCGGTGAGCGCAAAACTAGGTGCAACTAGCGCAACAGTAGTGCAATGGTTCTGTTATGAACGGATAGGGATGACGGACAAGCCGACGGTGCCCTCGGCAGGTCTACGCCGGGACATAGAGATCCTCGAAGTTCTCGCAGGTCATGGGGATGACCGCGATGCCGACGGGTTCGGTGTCAGCTGGATCGCGCAACGGCTGGGCCGGGAGAAGAGCCAGGTGTCCAGAGCGCTTCGCGCACTCGAGCTCGAAGGCATGGTCGAACGCGATCCGATCACCCGGCGCTACCGCCTCGGGTGGCGGCTTTTCGCGCTGGCCGCCCGCACCCAGCACGCCAGGCTGGTCCAGGTCGCGGCCCCCTACCTGCGGGGGCTGGCCACCGCCTTCGACGAGGACGCCTACCTGTGCGTGCTGCGCGGCAACCTGGTGCTGACGCTGATGTCGGTGCCGTCGTCGCGGGTCTATCACCGGGTCTGGGAGGGCATCTCCGTGCCGCTGCTCATGGCCGCCGCGGGCCGCTCCCTGGTCGCCGACTGGGACGATCAGCGGATACGCGAGCTGCTGCGCGCCACCACCCTGCCCTCCGGGCTCGACTCGGCGGTCAGCGGCACGGAGGAGTGGCTGGCCGACCTGGCCCACGTGCGCTCGTGCGGTTACGCCGTGACGGACGTCGAGCTGGAGGACAGCAAGGCCGGGGTGTCGGCGCCCGTACGTGATCACCGGGGGCTGATCACGGCGGCGATCAGCGTGTCGGTGACCCGGACGCACGCGGCGGCCCGGCTGGACGAGATCGGCGCCGCCGTCGGCGAGGCGGCGCGCCAGCTCTCCATATCGCTGGGCCTGGTGCCGGACGGCCGCCCGGTCATGTCGCCCACGGAGGGGTCGCTCTGACAGGCGCTTCCCGGCGTCAGGCGCTCGGGGTCGGGAAGCTCTCCGGCGTGGTCAGTCCGGTGCTCTCGAGCAGGCGCTGGTGGTTGAGCACGGCCGCGTTGCACTGCTCGGAGAACTTCCTGACCAGGGTGTTCTGCGTGCTGCCGCGGACCGTGCCGATGAGGCCGAAGATCTGGCCGTGGGCCAGGCGCAGCCACTTCACGTACGTGGTGTCGTAGTCGATCCCCGTGCGCCCGGAAATGTCGGACATCCAGTTCTGCTGGTCGTCGGTGGGCCTGACGGGCAACTCCACGTTCAGCTTGGTCGCGAGGTCGCGCGCCGCCTCGTCGAGCTCGTGGTGCTGCGACGCGATCTCGGAGCTGATCTTGCGGACCTTGGCCGTGCTCGCCTTCTGGACGGCCTCCTGGGCGATGACCATCTCCCACAGGGTGGCGAGCCGGACCTTCTTGATCAGTGAGCGGTCCGTCTCCGACAGCGGCCCCCATTTGGTGAGCCACGTGCCCGAGTCGCCCTCCTGATCCGCCGTGGGGCTCTCCGCGGCGTCCTGCGTCTCCTCGGGGAACGCCGTGTCCGTCGGCAGCGGGGCGGTGGTCTGCACGGCGGCGACATCCGGCAGGCCGGCGCTCTGGGCGGGAAACGACGGGGCGCACGCGCCGAGCGGGACCATAGCGGCCAGGCCGCAGACGACGATAACCGGACGGCTGCGTCGGAGTCGCATGTGCCGTCATCCCCTCTGGGTTTCAGGGCTCGGCCCTGCATGGGCCGTGCCGGTCACTACGGGATACGCGGCGTCCGCGAGGAACGTTCAGGAGGCAGGCCGAAAAGGTGCGAGGCGCGGGCCGGAATGCGGCGACAGTCCGTTGCGCCGGGCAACGGACTGCTAAGGTGGGCTCGCACAACACGGTTCCCCCCACCTGGACGGATGCCATGAACCCGATGGAACCGGGCGCCTACGGGGCTCATCCGGACTTCGACATCGGGTTCGACCGCCACGGGCGCATCGCGCTCCTGCACCTGAAGGGCCGCCTCGCCGGGGTGGCATCGCTCGTCCTCCAGCAATATCTCGTCAAGGTGCTGGTCGCCCGGATCCCGCCGCTGTTCATCGTGAACGTCGAGGGCCTCACCGAGACCGACGACTCGGGGCGCGAGACACTGCGCTCGGCCGACCGGCACGCACGGGCGTCGGGCGGGCGCATGATCGTCGCGGGTGGCGGCGGGGCGCTGCGCCTGGAGCTGGGCGCCCTGGATCTGGTGGAGTCCGTCGACGACGCGTTCGCGGAGCTCACCCGCTCCGGCGCCGGCGACCTGCTGTAGCGAACGCACGGGTCTTTTCCGATTGATGGGCGAACGTGGTGCTCGTATGCCCTGGTCAAGGGGAAGGTTCGAGCCGACGTGACCCGTACAGGAAGGATCGGCCCGTGGCCACCATCAGACGCACCGCCAAGTCTCGCCGGAAAGGGTCCAGCCAGCCGTGGATCCACCAGGACGGCGTGGAGCTCCAGGAGTTCGGCACCGTCCGCATGTTCCCGCTCGGGCTCACGTACGACGCGCGGATGTACTCCTGCCAGCGCCTCAACCAGGTGCTCGCGGACACCCAGATCCTCTACAACCTGTACAAGAAGCACCACTGGCTGATGCGCGGCCCCACCTTCTACCAGCTCCACCTGCTGCTCGACAAGCACGCCACGGAGCAGCTCGAGGTGGTCGACCTGCTCGCCGAGCGGGTGCAGACCCTCGGCGGCGTGGCGGTCGGCGATCCCCGGCACGTCGCTGAGATCACCGTCATCCCGCGCCCGCCGGACGGCGCGGAGGAGGTGCCCGCGATGTTGTCGCGGCTGATCGAGGCGCACGAGGCGATCCTGGTGGCGGCGCACGACGCGGCCGCCCGCGCCGCCGAGATGGGCGACGACGGCACCAACGACCTGCTCGTCTCCGACGTCATCCGCAGGGGAGAGCTGCAGACCTGGTTCCTCATCGAGCACCTGGTGGACACGCCGCTGGTCGAGCCCGCCCGCGACCGCTAGGGCGACCGGCCGGCGACGCGCCGCGGAGAGGCGTGCGGCAGTCTCTTAAGGGTGAGGTCCAGGAACAGCCCACGCACCACACTCGTCCGGCGCATCCGCAATCTGGCGGTGCTCGAGCCGGTGAACATCGTGATCTTCGGCGTGACGGCGTTCGTGATCCTGCCCGCGCCGCTGAACACGGTCAACGTGACGGGGTTCGTGCTGGTGGCGGTGCATCTGCTGATCGGCGGCGCCTACTGGGCGATCAAGGTGCGGCAGGTGCGCGCGCGGTTGCCGAAGCCGCCGCTGATCGGCGCCTTCGGGTGGTTGCGCCGGTTGTGCGAGGCCGGCCTGGTCGCCGGGTTCGTCATCCTCGCGGTGTCCGTGGCGCGCGGGGCAGTGGGGCTCGGGTCGCTGCCGGGGATCCTGTTCTACCTGCTGGCCGTGGCCGAGTACGTGAACTATTTCCACTGGCAGCTCAGCCACCAGACCTCCGCGGACGTCACGAGGCTGCTGCGGACCCGGCGGCTGCACCGCTCGCATCTGTACCTCGACATGCGCGCCCATCGAGGGTGAGCGTCACCGGCGGGCATACGTTCGGGCAAAACTTGCCGCCATGACCGTCCCGCGCCCGCGCCGCGCGCTAAGAACATGCCGGTGAGTTCATCGTTGCGTGCACGGCTGCGCGCCGACCCGTGGCGCGTGCTGCTCGTCCTGGTGGCCGTCTGCTACGCGGCCCTCCAGCTGCTCCTGGTCGGCCCGGGGATGGGGCTGGGCTGGGACGAGGTCGTCTACGTCAGCCAGGTCGACCCGCGCGTCCCCGCGGCCGAGTTCATCGCGCCGCGCGCCCGCGGCATCACCCTGATCGTCGCCCCCGTCGTGCTGATCACGTCATCGACGGAGGCGCTGCGCGTCTACCTGTGCGTGGTGTCAGCGCTGGCGCTGGCCGTGTCGTTCGGCACCTGGCTGCGGGTGCTCCCTGGGCCTGTCGTGCCGGTGGCGGCCCTGCTGTTCGCGTCCCTGTGGTTGTCGCTGTTCTACGGCAACGAGGCCATGCCGAACCTGTGGGTGGCGTTCTGCGCGGTCGCCGCGACCGGGTGGTGCGTGCGCTGCCTGCGGCAGGACAGCGGGTACGGCCCGCCGCTGGGGTTGGCGGCGAGCGTGGCCGCGGTGGCACTGTTGCGCCCGCCGGACAGCGTCTGGCTCGCCCTCCCGCTGGCCGTGGCGCTGCTGGTCGTGCCGGGCCGGCGGCGGGTCAGGGCCGTGATCGCGCTCGGCGCGGGCCTGGCCGCGGGGTGGGCCGACTGGATCGTGGAGGCGTACGTGCGGTTCGGCGGGCTCGCCGCGCGCTGGCAGGCCGCCGGCGCGGCGAACGAGACGGGCCTGCACGTCTCCCTGTACGAGCACGCCAGGGCGCTCAACGGGCCGCTGCTGTGCCGGCCGCCCGCTCACTGCGGGCCCGTCGTGCTGCCCTGGCTAGTGTGGTGGAGCACGATCCCGGTCCTCGTCCTGCTCGGACTGTACGCGGCGCGGCGCACGGGCCGCCTGTCCGAGTGCGCGCTGCCCGCCGCCACCGGGCCCGCACTGGTCGTGCCGTACGTCTTCCTCGTCGGCTACGCGGCGCCCCGGTTCCTGCTGCCCGCGTACGCGCTGCTGGCCTTCCCGATCGCGTACGGCGCGGTGTGGGTCATGGCGAGGAGGCGGCGAGCCGGGCTCGGCCTCGTCGTCGCCGCCCTGCTCGCCCACTTCACCCTGCAGGGGCTCACCCTGGACAAGGTCGTGGCCCTCCGGGTGACCAAGCGGCAGGCCGACGTCGAGGTGGCCCGCGCCCTGAGGGCCTCCGGCGTACGCGGCCCGTGCCTGGTGTACGGCGAGCACGCGGTGATCATCGCCTACCGGCTGGGCTGCGACGGGCACACCGTGCTGGACTGGCCGCGCGGTGACGAGACGCCGTCCGCCGTGCGCGACGCCCTGGACGCGGGCAGGCAGGTGGTGGCCGTCGACAAGGGCCGGCCGGTTCCCGCGCCGTTCCTGCTGGAATGGGGGAGGGGGCGGCTGCCCGGGGCGCGGCCGGGCGCGTGGCACGCCTACTTCCCGCACTGACCGTTCCCCGTGCACCTCCACGCGAGCCCTGGCCGGCGCCTCTCCGCGCTTGACCGCCCCCTGGCTGGAGACCCCGGACCCCCGCCGGTCGGCCTACGGCGCCGTGGCCGCCTCCCTCGCCCTGGACGGCGGCCCGCTCTCCGGCATCGGCAGGAGCACGCTGAATTTTTCTGCGGTGGTGTCGAACGGCGTCGGGCGCGTTCGTAGCCAAGGTGAGAGGCCGGCAACGGGGGCCATCACCCCCGGCACCCCGGCCACCGACGACACCGAACCTTCCCGCGTCCAGGGCGGGGAGGCCGGAGATGACAAGGAGCGTGCACATCGTGGACCAGGAGAACGTGACTGCCACCCTGACCGTCGCCGCGCCGGCGGAGAAGGTGTTCGCGGTGCTGGCCGACCCGACAGCCCATGCCGGGATCGATGGCACCGGCTGGGTCGAGGAAGCCGTTGACCAGGTGCCGCTGACCGAGGCGGGGCAGATTTTCCGGATGGGCATGCATCACGACGGCCATCCGAACGGTGACTACCAGACGGCCAACAAGGTCCACGTGCTCGACGCGCCGCGTGCCATTGGCTGGTTCACGGGATACGACAAGGGCGACGGCCACCTGGAGTTCGGCGGCTGGTTCTGGCGTTACGACCTGGCGCCGCTCGGTCCGTCCGAGACCGAGGTCACGCTCACCTACGACTGGTCGGCGGTGCCGCAGTCGATCCGGGACTACCTCCAGTTCCCGCCGTTCGGCCCCGAGCATCTCACCAACTCGCTGCGCCACCTGGCCGAGCTCGTCTCCGGTCGGTGATGTCGCCGGCCAGGACACCATCGTGCCGCCCACGCCGAACACACCCGATCCACCACGTTAGAGGAGAGCACCATGACCGCTACCTACACGTTCGACGTCTTCTCCAGCCTCGACGGCTTCGGCGCCCACAACGGGAACTGGGGCGGCTACTGGGGCAAGCAAGGCCCCGAGCTGCTTGAGCACCGCCTCGCCCAGTACGCCCAGGAGCTGCGGATGGTCTTCGGGGCCACCACGTATCGGGCGCACGCGCAGATGCTGGCCTCGGGCACCGAGGTTGAGGTCCTCGATCCATGGGTCACCCGGATGAGGGACCTGCCGGCCACGGTGGTGTCGAGCACGCTGCAGGGACCACTCGACTGGCCGGACGCGACCGTCGTGAGCGGTGATGCCGTCGACGTCGTCGCCCGGCTCAAGGAGGAGTCCGACGTGCCGTTGCGCTCGCATGGCAGCCTGTCGCTGAACCGGGCGCTGATGGCCGCCGGCCTGGTCGACCGCGTTCAGGTGACGCTCTTCCCGGTGGTCACCGGTCAGACCGGAGTGGATCCGATCTTCCAGGGTGGAGCCGACTTCGACCTCGAGCTGATCGAGAGCCGGACGCTCGACGGCCACACCCAGGAGCTCATCTACCGGCCCACCCTGCACGCCTGAGTCCGTCCGTGCGCTTTCCACGCGGGCCCCGGTCGGCGCCGGCGTGGGGGAGCCGGCCTTCTTCCACCGGCACGCCACGTACGACCGCGCCTCCACGCGTACGCACCTGGTGCACTGTCTCGCCCTGTGACGCGTCGCGCCGGGGAGGGCGGGGCCGAAACCCCGCCCTCCGAGGCGCCCTCAGGCGGCTTCGTGCCGCCGCTGGCAGCCGATGCAGTAGCGGGCCAGCGGCCGGATCTTGAGCCGCTCGAACGGGATGCCCGTCTCGCAGCGCGAGCAGCGCCCGTAGGTGCCCTCGGACAGTCGTTCCAGGGCCTGGCCGAGCTCGGCGATGGCGCGGTCGGCGGCGGCGATGTTGACGAGCAGTTCCTGCCACGTGTCGTCGGCACCACTGCCCTCGCTCGCCGCCGCCTGCAGACCGGTCAGCTGGTTGCTGCGCCGGGCCAGCTGCTCCTGGAGCTCCTGGCGCAGCGTCTCGGCCTGCACGCTGCTGAGGTGGGTCGTTCCGTTGGTGTCAGTCATGCTGATGTCCTCTCTGGAGCGCGCACCGGTCACAGATGCTCCGGTACGGCGTCCGCAGGAGCTGTTCGTAGGCGATGAAGGTCCCGCAGCCCCGGCACGTGCCGTAGACGCCCCGGTCCATACGGTCGAGCGCGGCCTCGATCTCGGACGTGCGCGGATCGGCCGCGGCACCCGTCGGCCGGGGGCGGGACAGGGCGGCCGTGAGCTGGTCCTGCAGCAGCTCACGGAGTTCCTCCAGCCGCGCCAGGTACCGCTCGTAGTGCTGCAGGTGCGTGTGGACTGATCTGACGTCGGCCATGACGATGTTCGGCTCCTTGCTTGCGGGAAACGGCACACCTCGGGGGTGGCCGAAGGCAGCGCTCGCGGACGGGCCCGGGGACGTGCGTGACCGGGCCTCTCGCCGCGCGAGCGGCAGGAGAAGAGGAGCGCTAGATCAGCGGCGGGCTGCGCGATCCGGCGGTGCGGTGCGCGAGTTGCTGGGGATCGCGGATCCCGCCCGGGTCGAGCCCCGGAGCGGGCAACTTCGCGAGCCGGCCGGCCTCGTGGCGCCGTTCACCGCGCTGGGGCGGCCACAACGGCAGCACCTGCCGCTCGCCGGTCGCCGTCTGCGGCGGCATGCTCGACAGCTGCGCGTCCCACGCCTCCAGCGTCCACGTCTGCGTGGAGCCGAAGCCGGGTTGGTGCGCACGGCCGCCGCCGTGCCAGTTGTAGGTGGATCCGACCAGCAACAGGGACAGCAGGACCAGGCCCATCACGCCGGCGAACGCGATGGGCCCTCGTGGTGTTCTCCACGGTCCCGTCATAAGGCCGACCATAGCCCAGACGGTGGGAAAAGGCATGCGTGCCGGCTCGGCGAAACCGGCGGCCGCCCCGCGCCGCCGAGGCCGGGCGCTTCCGGCTCCTGGGTGAGGCCCACCGGGACGGGTAGAATCGGGCATTGAGGTATGAATTTCGCAGATCGCGGCACGGCCGCGGCGGCTGGAGGTGATGCCCTCTCTCTGAGAAGACCGTCACTCCACTGCGCGAGGGAAGGAACGTCATGCCTGGCAACAAAGCCGTCGTCTACGAAGGTCCAGGCAAGGTCGAGGTACACGAGACCGACTACCCCGAGTTCGAGCTCAAGGACGGTCCGGGGGTGAACGCGGCCAACGTGGGGCGCAAACTGCCGCACGCCGCGATTCTCAAAACCGTCGCGACCAACATCTGCGGCAGTGACCAGCACATGGTCCGCGGCCGCACCACGGCGCCGCCGGGCCTCGTGCTGGGCCACGAGATCACCGGCGAGGTCGTGGAGACCGGGCCGGACGTCGAGTTCATCAAGACCGGCGACCTCGTGTCCGTGCCGTTCAACATCTCCTGCGGGCGCTGCCGTAACTGCAAGGAGCGCAAGACAGGCGTCTGCGAGAACGTCAACCCCGACCGTCCCGGGTCGGCGTACGGCTACGTCGACATGGGCGGCTGGGTCGGAGGACAGGCGGAGTACGCGCTGGTTCCCTACGCGGACTGGAACCTGCTCAAGTTCCCGGACAAGGACCGGGCCATGGCCAAGATCCTCGACCTGGCCATGCTCGCGGACATCTTCCCGACCGGCTTCCACGGTTGCGTGAGCGCGGGCGTGGGCCCGGGATCGACCGTCTACATCGCCGGCGCGGGGCCGGTGGGGCTGGCCGCCGCCGCGTCGGCGTATCTGCTCGGAGCCGCCGTGGTGATCGTCGGCGACCTGAACAAGGAACGCCTGGACCAGGCGCGCAGCTTCGGCTGCGAGACCATCGACGTGTCCGCCGGCGAGCCCAAGGACCAGATCGAGCAGATCCTCGGCATGCCGGAGGTCGACAGCGCCGTCGACGCCGTGGGCTTCGAGGCCCGTGGCCACGGGCGCGCGTCGGAGGAGGAGCACCCGGCCACGGTGCTCAACTCGCTCATGGACATCACGCGGGCGGGCGGTGCGCTGGGCATCCCCGGCCTGTACGTGACCGGCGACCCGGGGGCGGCCGACGAGGCCGCCAAGCACGGATCGTTGTCGATCAAGATCGGTCTCGGCTGGGCCAAGTCCCACAGCTTCGTCACCGGCCAGTGCCCGGTCATGAAGTACAACCGAGAGCTGATGATGGCGATCCTGTACGACCGGGTGCAGATCGCGAAGGCGGTCAACGCCACGCCCATCCCGCTGGACCAGGCGCCGCAGGGTTACCACGAGTTCGACGAGGGGGCCGCCCGCAAGTACGTGCTTGACCCGCACAACATGGTGTCGGCGGCGGCCTAGCGCCACCGCGGGCCGCGAGCGGAGCGTGCGATCCGCTCGCGGCCCTTTCGTGTTTCCTGGGTCATTGGCGTTGTCAAGCGTTATAGGGAGTTTTGGCGTTATTGTCCGCCTAACTTTCAGGGGCGAATGTCCGCTATTTCGTGTCATGTCGACTTGTCTTGAGCGGAGGTGTATGGAGTTCCCGTATCGAGCTGTTGAGTCGATATTGGCTTTTTTTCACTGGTTCTTTCCCGGTGCTGGGACTTCGCGCCCGGCGTGGCGTTGTGGCGCAGCTCGCGGCAACTGTAAGCATCGTACCGATCTCGTTGGCTCGCCCGGCCGACAGTCGCGGCCACGGGTCGCATTCCGAAAGGAACGGTACATGTTCACGCTTATTCCCCGGCCAGAGAAAACAGCCATGTCCGCCCGATCCAAAGTGGGACATTCGCTGCGGAGTATGACGAAGTCCACCGTGCACGGCACCTTGACCATGGCCCTGGTCGTCACCATGGCCCCGGCGGCCCTCGCGGCGGACGACGACGACGATCGCAAGCATCGTCACCGCGACCACCACGGTCGTTGCAGCCCGCACACGTTCTTCAGGGCCAAGCGCATCTCGCCGCGCAACTTCTTCGTGCCCCGCACGCGCTTCATCGACGGCCCCGGCGGCTCGATGACGGTGTCCGTCACGCGCGAGCACGAGGTGCTCGCCTTCCTCGAGACCGAGCGCGAGAGGACGATCGACTTCACCGCCGGCGACGTCGTCCGCAGCCTGCGCAGGATGGGACTTCCCCACCTCGAGGAGCGGCACATGGTCTTCACCGGGCACGAATACACCCGGGAGATCACCAAGGGCAAGTACGGCAACATGTGGTACCGCGTCTTCGGCTACCGCGTCGGCTGGTCGGCCTGGCGGGTGCTCGGCACGTGCCGCCACGTCGAGATCGGCACCGGGATCGCGAACGTCCCCTCCAGGGTGGAGGGCTGGCGTTACTGGGAGACCAAGCATCCGAAGTTCAAGAACCGCCTGCTGTCCTGGAAGTGACGAGGCCGAGCCCGTGACCCCGAACGTGGCACCGGGACCTCGGCACGGTGGGCCGAGGACTCGATGTCAGGTTCGCGGAGGTGGCGGGCTGCCTCGCCGCCCTGGAGCCGTGAGCTGCCGTGGTCAGCTCACCCGGATGTTCTGGAACTGGGCCGTGCCGTCGAAGACGTTGAGCCCGAAATGGCCGCTCGCGTACTCGCCGTCCTTCGTGTCGATGACGGGCTCGGCGCGATCGTCCAGGTAGACCTTGATGTTCTGCCCTTGGGTCACGACCTTCAGATGGTAGGTCTGACCCGCCTTGATGGGGGCCTTGTACGTCGCGATGTCGCGTCCGGGCCGCCACACCTTCACCACGCCCGCCTTGCTGTCGACGTTGGCCGTGTAGTGCCGCCCGGCCCGCGGGTCGGCCCGGAACGTGAGAGCCGCCGCGGTGCCGTCGACCAGCCGCACGTCACCTTCGTACGTGAAGTCCGACCCCGTGTGGTCGCTGAGGTAGAACGCGTCGCCGCCGGCCGAGCCCTGCTTGCCGGCCGCCACGTCGGTCCACGAGCCGCTGACCACCCGCCACTGGCCGGGCAGGCCCTCGCCGCGGCTCCCGCCGTCTGGGCGGAACTGACGATCAGCAGGACCCGCGCCCGGCTGGCCCGCCATACGATCCAGGCGATCCGCAGGGAGTCCTTCTACGCCGAGTTGCTGAGCGGGCTCCGCGCCGCTCAGGAGGTGCGCCTGCTCGGCCTCGGTGATTTCCTGCGCGGGCGGATGCTCGGCGAGCTGACCGGCGTGCACGACGCGAACCGGCGGCTTGACCGGCGGGAGCTGCGGGTCCAGGGAGTGCCCGCCCTGCTGGGCGCGATCGTGGTGGCGGCCGGGCTGGTCTGGGCGATCCATGCGGCCGGCCAGGGGCGGCCGGGCGTCGGCGACATCGCGGTGTTCGTCGCGGCCGTCACCGGCTGCCAGGCGGCGCTGGCGAACCTGGTCAGGACCCTGGCGCTCGCCCACCAGTCGCTGCTGCTCTACGACCACCACCGCGCGGTCGTCACCACCCCGCCCGACCTCGCCGTGCCCGCGTGTCCCCCTGGATGTGTCGCCGTTACGGGCCGGGATCGAGCTGCGGGACGTCTGGTTCAGGTACGGGCCAGGCAAGCCCTGGGTGCTGCGCGGCGTCGACCCCACCATCCCCGCCGGGCACACGGTGGCGCTCGTCGGGCTCAACGGCGCGGGCAAGAGCACCCTGGTCACGTTGCTGTGCCGGTTCTGCGACCCCACCTCCGGGTCGCTCTCCTGGGACGGCGCCGACTACCGCGACCTGCGTGCCGACGCCCTGCGCGGGCGCATCGCCACGGTGTTCCAGGACTTCATGCGGTACGAGCTCACCGCGCGGGAGAACATCGCCCTCGGCGACCTGCCGGCCATGGAGGACTCGTCCCGGCTGACCGCGGCGGCCGGGGCCGTCCGGCTGCACCACACGATCACGTCCCTGCCGAAGGGGTACGACACCCTGCTCACCAGGACGTTCCTCGACCAGCAGGATGACGACGACCCCGAGACGGGTGTCCTGCTCTCCGGCGGGCAATGGCAGCGCGTCGCCATCGCCAGGACGTTGCTGCGCAACCGGTGCGACCTCATGATTCTTGACGAGCCGGGGTCGGGGCTGGACGCGGAGGCCGAGCACGAGATCCACCAGCGGCTGCGCGAACTGCGCCAGGGCCGCACGTCGGTGCTGATCTCCCACCGGCTCTCCGCCGTGCGCGAGGCCGACGCCATCGTCGTCCTGCCCCAGGGCCGTGTCGTGGAGCAGGGCTCCCACGACGCCCTCATGGCCGCCGGCGGCCACTACGCCAGGCTCTTCCACATCCAGGCGGGCGGCTACCGCTCGGACACGGCTGAGGCGCCCGCATGAGCGGGGCCCGTACGCTCGCCGGCGCCGCCCGCGTGGGGCCGCTCGTCGCCGCCGGTGGCGCTGCCGCGATCGTGCTCTGGGGGCTGCGGCGGCACCTGCTGGTCGTCACCGTCAGCGGCGGCAGCATGCGGCCCGCCTACCAGGACGGCGAGCGGCTGCTCGCGCTCCGGCGACCCGGTGCCCGCGTGCGCGCCGGCCGCGTCGTGGTGGCCGAGAGCCCCGACAGGGAGACGCTCACCTGGCAGGAACGTGACGCAGCGGGCTCGCCGGCCCTGCTGATCAAGCGGGTGGCCGCCACGGCGGGCGAGCCGGTCCCGCCCGAGGTCGCCGGCGGGCACGCCCGGGTGCCCGCCGGGCGGGTGGTGCTGCTCGGCGACAACGCCGCGGCCAGCTTCGACTCGCGGCAGGCCGGGTGTTTCCCCGCCGACCGGGTCGTCGCCGTCGTGATCGGGCGGCTGGGCGGACACAGAGCTTCCGGAGACGGCTCCGGGACACCGAGGAAGGAAGGAGACCGACGATGGTCAAGCTGATGGAGTCGCTGGGCGACCGCCTCCTGTCAAGGCTGGTGCCGAGGGTGACGGCCGAGGCGAGCCCGTACTGCCCGCCCGTCTCGCAGTGCCGCCACTGCGGCTACGACGGGTCGTACCCCAAGCACTACTGGTACCAGCTGTACTCGAACTGCCACGAGTATTTCGGGCAGTGCGTCACCCAGGCATCGAACTGCCCGGTGCGCTGACTCCGGCGGTGTCCCTCACCGGCGGCCTCACTGGCGGCCGGTGAGGGACAACCCTGTCAGTTCCATGCCGCCGTGCCGGCGCCGTGGACCCGGGTCAGCGTGCCCAGGAGGCCGCCGGGCGGGTCGCAGAACTGGAAACGTTTGTCCAGCCCGGTCACCTTGAGCAGCCGGGCCAGCCGGGACTGGACCCCGCTCAGCACGAGGCGGCCGCCCGCGGCCTCGGCGGTGTTGGCGGCCGAGATCAGCGCGCCCAGCCCCGAGGAGTCGCAGAAGCCGACCTCGCGCAGGTCGGCGATGATGAAGGGCGGCGTGCGGCGTGACATCGCCTGCAGCAGGCCGCGGCGGAACTCGGCCGCCGAGGTCATGTCGAGGTCGCCCGTCACCGTCAGGACGGCGGCTCCATCGCGCTGGGTGACGACGCAGGTGAACCCGGTCCGGTCTTCGCTCCCCATGCCGTTCCTCCGCTCCCAGCATCCGCGCCGTCCCCGCCCGGGACGTGCGGCGATCGGGGTCGCCTCCATGATTGCACAGTGCAACGGAGCCGGGAAGTCATGGACATGGCACCATGATCCGCGTACAACCCTCTCTATGCCGCAGAAGTGGGCGGACCCCCAGGTGACGGACGCCTCGACCGTTGTTGGCGGCGCCGCCGCGGGCTGCGCTAGCGTATGGCCCGGAGTGCCGCGGGTCAGGTCGGCGCGTCAGGCCGGGCGACTCGACGGAGGCTCCCCATGAGTGACAGTGGCGGTCGGATGGCCGGGCCAGGCAGCCGGGAGACCGGATGACGCTGCGGCGGCCGGCGGTGCCGGGGCGCGGCCGGCACCCGGCCGTGGTGATCGTGGCCGGGTTCGGGGCGGCGGTGCTGATCGGCACGTTGCTGCTGGCCACCCCGCTGGCCACCACCGAAGGCGACTTCTCGCACTGGCTGACCGCGTTGTTCACCGCCACCTCCGCGGTCTGCGTGACCGGCCTGATCGTGGTCGACACGCCCACGCACTGGTCGGTGTTCGGCGAGGTGGTCATCGCGGTGCTCATCCAGATCGGCGGGCTGGGCATCATGACGCTCGCCACGCTGATCATGGTCATCGTCTCCGGCAGGGTGGGGTTGCGCGCCCGCCTGTCCGCTCAGTTGGAGACGAAGTCCGTGGTGGCCGCCGACCTGCGTCAGGTGCTGCGCAAGGTGGTGGTCTTCAGCCTGGTCTGCGAGGCGGCCGTGGCCGTCGTGCTCACCGGCCGCTTCATCGTCGGGTACGACGAGCCGCTGGGCCGGGCGGCCTACCTGGGCGCCTTCCACGCGGTGTCGGCGTTCAACAACGCCGGTTTCGCGCTGTGGCCCGACAACCTGATGCGCTTCGTGGCCGATCCGTGGATCAGCCTGACCGTCGCCGTGGCCGTCATCGTCGGCGGGCTGGGCTACCCGGTCGTCTTCGACCTGCTGCGCCACTGGCGCCGCCCCAGCCGCTGGTCCCTGCTGACCCGGGTCACCGTCGGGCTCAGCACCCTGCTGCTCGGGGCGGGCACGATGGCGTTCCTGGCCGCCGAGTGGCGCAACCCCGGCACCATGGGCCCGCTGGACGACTCCGCCAAGCTGCTGTCGGCCTTCTTCGCCGCGGTCATGCCGCGTTCCGGCGGGTTCAACACCCTCGACATCGGCCAGATGAACCCGTCGTCGTGGCTGGTCACCGACGTGCTGATGTTCATCGGCGGCGGCAGCGCGGGCACGGCGGGCGGCATCAAGGTCACCACGTTCGGCTTCCTGCTGTTCATGGTCTGGGCCGAGCTGCGCGGCGAGACCCAGGTCAACATCGGCCACCGCCGGCTGCCCGCAGCCACCCAGCGGCAGGCGCTGTCCATCAGCCTGCTGGGGTTCTTCCTGGTCACGGTCTCGAGCTTGCTGATGCTCACGATCACCTCCCACGGCTTCGACCGGGTGTTGTTCGAGGTGATCTCGGCGTTCACCACCAACGGGCTGTCCACCGGCATCACCGCGAGCACCACGCTGGCCGGGCACGTGCTGCTCAGCCTGCTGATGTTCGTCGGCCGCATCGGGCCTTTGACGCTGGGCTCGGCGCTCGCGCTGAAACAGCGCACCCGCCGCTACGAACTTCCGGAGGAACGCGTGATCATCGGCTGAGCCCGCCGGATCACTGCGGGGACGAAGGCAGAGGACGCAACGGGCCCCAGCGGTCGGCGATGCGGTTGGCCACGACGTAGATGAGGTTGACCGTCACGATCGCCGGGGCGATCACCCCCACGAAGCCGGCGAACTCCCGCTCGAACGCCACGGCCAGGATCACCGCCGTGATCCCGTTCTGCTGCGCCAGCCCGAGGTGCACACGGTCGGCGACGGGCAGCCCGTGGGTGAGCACCAGCGCCGCGAGCATCTGCGCGGCGAACGCGGCGAGGCCGAGCAGGATGCCCTTCATCAGGCTCGCCCCGCCGACCAGCAGCAGCCCCATCAGGAACGCGGAGAGCGCGAACGCCGCTGTCACCGCTCGCGCCAGCCACCGCGAGTCGGGCATCCGCAGGTAGAGGCCGGCGGTGGCCAAGCCGAGCATGAGGGAGCTCCAGGCCGCGGAGACGATCGCGGCGGCCGCCGCCAGGTAGCTCAGCAGCGGCGGCGCGCTCCTGATCAGCCGCCAGACCCCGTAGGCCGCGGCGGCGAACAGCGCGTTGAGCCCCAGGTCGGCCAGGTAGGAGAGGGTGAGCCCACCCTCGGCGGGCCTGGTGAGGGACACGGCGTAGAACGCGAGGATCACCGTGACGGGGTCGTCGAAGGAGGACCATGCCCCGAGAATGGTCTTGGCCCGTGACGATAACCGGTTGTCGGCCATCACCGCGGCGACCGACAGCGGGTCGATCTGGGCCACGGCGATCGCGAGGATCATCGCCCGCGGGTCGCCGGTGACGAGATACATCACGCCGGCGATGAAGGCCGCCTTCAGCAGCACGCCGACGGTCACCGCGAGCAGGATCAGCTTCCCGTGCTGGCGGGCCTCGGTGCGGTCGATGCCGTGAGTGCTGCCGTACAGCCCCACCGCCAGCAGCAGGCTGCTCAGCAGCAGGTAGGCGCCCGAATGCTCCAGGCCCGTGACGTCGCCGAGATCGGCCGCCGCCCAGCCGAGCCCGACGAGGAGAAGCAGGAACGCGATCTTTACCAACGTTTCACTCCCCCTGCGGACCGGCCTCTCCGAAAGGGTTCATATCATTCCGCCGGGCGTGGCACCAGACGGCGAGGAATCACCGCGGCTCCTGGCTGGTGTCGGCGATCAGCGGCTCCAGGACGATTCCCGGGTTCTCGCGCATGATGGAGCGCATCCGCCACTGGTCGGTGAACAGCGCCAGCAGCGCCTGGTCGCGGCCGCGCTCCAGCACCTCGGCGCCGCGCCGCCCGGCCAGCAGCGGCACGGAGGCGGCGTCGGTGCGGCGGGCCAGGGTGTAGTCGAGCCGGTCGAGGCTGATCCGCGCGCCGAACTCCGCGGACAGGCGGTGCTGCACCACCTCGAACTGCATCGGCCCGACCGCCGCCAGCACCGGCGCCTGGTCGCCGCGCAGGTCGGAGCGGAGCACCTGGATGACGCCCTCGGCGTCGAGCTGGTCGATGCCGCGCCGAAATTGTTTGGCCTTGCTGGAGTCGCGGGCGCGGGCGACCGCGAAGTGCTCGGGCGCGAAGCTGGGGATCGGCGGGAAGGTCACCGCGGACCCGTCGTAGAGGGTGTCGCCGGGACGCAGCGCGGTGGCGTTGACCAGGCCGACCACGTCGCCTGGGTACGCCTCGTCCAGCGTGGTGCGCTCCTGGCCGAACACGCTCTGCGCATATTTGGTGGCGAACGGCCGCCCGGTGGCGGCGTGGGTGAGCACCATGCCCCGCTCGAACCGGCCCGAGCACACCCGTACGAATGCGATCCGGTCACGGTGCGCCGGATCCATGTTGGCCTGCACCTTGAACACCAGCCCGGAGAACGGCGCGTCCAGCGGGCGCACGGCACCGGCGACGTCGGGCCGGTCGGCGGGCGGGGGAGCCAGCTCGACCATGGTGTCCAGCAGCCGGGCCACCCCGAAGTTGGGCAGGGCCGCGCCGAACAGCACCGGGGTCGACTCGTGGGCCTCGAAGGACTTCTGGTCGTGGTCGGCGCCGATGGCGGACAGCAGCGAGACCTCCTCGCCCGCCCGCTCCCAGTCGTGTCCCAGCTCGACGCGGGCGGACTCGGCGGTCAGCTCGTCCTCCTGGGCCCTGGTGGCCCCGCCGGGGGTGCGAGTGTAGCGGACGGCGCGCCCGGTGGCCCGGTCGATCACGCCGTGGAAGTGGCCGGCGGCGCCTAGGGGCCAGGTGACGGGGGTGGGCCGCAGGCCGGTGCGCTCCTCGATCTCGTCGAGCAGCTCCAGGGCTTCGCGGCCGGGACGGTCCCACTTGTTGACGAAGGTGATGACCGGGATGCGGCGATGGCGGCACACCTGGAACAACTTCATGGTCTGCGGCTCCATGCCCTTGGCCGCGTCGATCAGCATCACCGCGCAGTCGACGGCGGCCAGCACCCGGTAGGTGTCCTCGGAGAAGTCGGCGTGGCCCGGGGTGTCCACCAGGTTGAAGACGTGATCGCGGTAGTCGAAGCGGAGCGCCGCGGAGGTGATCGAGATGCCGCGAGAACGTTCCAGCTCCATCCAGTCGGAGGTGACGCCGCGCCGGCCGGCCTTGCCGTGCACCGCCCCCGCTGCGCTGATGGCGGAGGCGTGCAGCGCCAGCGCCTCGGTCATCGTGGACTTGCCCGCGTCCGGATGGCTGATGACAGCGAACGTCCGGCGGCGGCGGCCTTCCTCCCTGATGTCGGTCATCGTCCTATCTTGCCGGGTGACCGAGCATGGCCGTGACGGGTGTCATGCGGGCGGCGGCGGCTGGCGTGTCCCCGCACCGGTGACGCCCGCTTGTGGCGATCATTCTTCCTGTGCTGAACCGGAGGTCGTTTCTCGCGATGGGGCTGGCGTCGGGCCTGCCGTCCCTGGTACCGTCCGCCGCTTTCGGCGAGCCGTTCACCTTGGGGGTGGCCTGCGGCGACCCCGAGCCTGGCGGGTTCGTGGCATGGACCCGCCTGGCCCCGCAGCCGCTGGCCGAGGACGGGTTCGGCGGCATGCCCGCGGCGCCCGTGCCCGTGCACTGGCAGGTCACGAGCGACCCGGCGGGCAGGAACGTGGTGCGCCACGGCGTGCAGGTGGCGTCCCGGGCATGGGCGCACAGCGTGCACGTCGAGGTCACCGGCCTGCGGCCGGGACGGGAATACTGGTACCGGTTCAAGGCCGGCCCCTACGTCTCGCCGGCCGGGCGGGCGCTGACCGCTCCCGTGCCCGGCTCGATGCCCAGGTCGCTGCGCGTGGCCGTCTGCTCGTGCGCCAACTACCAGCACGGGCACTTCACCGCGTACGCCAGGATGGCGCGCGAGCGCCCAGACCTGATCCTGCACCTCGGCGACTACATCTACGAGCAGGGCAGCGACCACGTGGCCCTGCCCGGCGGCAACGTCCGCGCGCACGAGGGGCCGGAGGCCGTCACCCTGGCCCAGTACCGCCGCCGGCACGCGCTCTACAAGACCGACCACGACCTGCGGGAGGCCCACGCCGCCGCCCCGTGGGCGGCCATCCTGGACGACCACGAGGTGGTCAACAACTGGACCAACCTGATCCCGGCCCAGCGCCGCGAGGCGGCCTTCCGCGCCTACTACGAGCACATGCCCCTGCGGTCGCCCGCCCGCCCCGGCAGCACCGCCGTCCAGCTCTACCGGCGGCTGCGCTGGGGCAGGCTCGCCACGCTGCACATGCTGGACACCCGCCAGTATCGCGACCCGCACCTGTGCGGCGCCGGCTACAGCTCGTGCCCGGCCCCGGCCGACCCCGCCCGGACGATGATCGGCCTGGACCAGGAGAACTGGCTGCTCAGGGGGTTCCGGCGCTCCCAGGCCCGGTGGGAGCTCGTCGGGCAGCAGGTCTTCTTCGGCCGGCGCGACCGCGACCCCGGCGAAGGCCGGCTGGTCAGGCAGGACGCCTGGGACGGCTACACCGGCAGCCGGCAGCGGATCACCGAGGGCTGGGTCAAGGCCGGCGTGCGCAACGTCGTCGTGCTCACCGGCGACGTGCACGCGCACTGGGCGGGCGACCTCGTCCTCGACTACGACGATCCCGGCGCGCGTCCCGTCGGGGCCGAGCTCGCGGTCACCTCCATCGCCAGCGGCGGAGACGGCCACGACGACGATCCGGCCACGGACCCGCTGCTGGCCGCCAACCCGCACCTGAAGTTCCACCTGCGGCGCAGGGGCTATCTCATGGTCGTGGTCACGCCCGGCGCGCTCACCGCGGAGTTCATGACCGTCCCCTACGTCAGCACGCCAGGAGCCGCCGCGCTGACCGCGGCCACGTTCAGGCTGTCCGACCTCGTCGACGGGCTGCGCCGCCAGGCGTGACGGGCTCTCCCCGCGGGTGCTCACGACCGGTATCACCGCAGCTCATCGCTATAATCAGGATGATGAATCCCGTATCCTGGGACGAGTCGGGAGCCACGGCGGTCGTGATGACCGACGCCGAGGGCATCGTGACTGGCTGGACGGAAGCCGCGGAGAAGCTGCTCGGATACCACGCCGACGAGGTCCTGCACCGTTCGAGCGCGGTCTTCCTGGAGCCGGGAGACCGGAGCGCGCGGGGCGACGACTGGTCCGGTCTCGTCACGGCCCGCCATCGCGACGACGGCCCGCTCCTCCTCCACGTCCGTGGTGTCCGCCTGCACACCGCGGAGCAGCACGAGAGCCGGCTCCTGACGCTGGCGGCGGACGGCCCGCCGGTGATGGAGCCGATCCTCAGCCGCGCGCCCGTGGCCATCGGCGTCTGGGACACCGATTTGCGGTGCGTCTGGCTCAACGAGACGGCCCGGCGCCTGGGCGACGTGCTGCCCCACTACCGGCTCGGCAGCCGGCTCGAGGCGGGCACACCGGGCTTCGACGCGGAGTCCATAGCGGAAGCGATGCGGCGGGTGCTCGACGACGGCACGCCGGTGCTCGACCGCGAGTGCCGCTGGGCGTCCGAGGACGAGTCCACCGAGCAGACCCTGTCGACCTCGCTCTACCGCCTCGACGGCGCGGACGGGCGGCCGCTGGGCGTGTGCGCGATGACCCTGGACACGAGCCGCAGCCGGGCACGCGACCAGCTGGTCATGCTCGGAGAGGCCAGCATCAGGATCGGCAGCACGCTCGACGTCATGAAGACCGCGCAGGAGCTCGCGGAGCTGGCCGTGCCGCGCCTCGCCGACTACGTCACCGTCGACGTGTCCGAACACGTCCTGCCCGACGACGAGCCCCTGCGCCGGATGGACGCCACCGAGGTGAGCGTCCCCGTGTTCCACCGCGCGGGCGCGGCCTCGATCCACCGGGAGTTCCCCGAGTCCCTCTGGCGGCGGGGCGAGGTGGTCTTCGTCCCTCCGTCGTCCCCCTTCACCGCGGTCCTGTACTCGGGCCGGTCCCATTTCGAGCCCGTGATGGACACCTCGCCCTCCACCTGGCTCGACCTCGACCCCGACCGGGCGGAGGTCATCCACGAGACGGGGATGCACAGCCTGATTATTGTCCCGCTCCAGGCCAGGGGGGACATCATGGGCGTCGCCGTGTTCGTGCGCACCGAGAACTCCGCGCCGTTCACCAAGGACGACCTGAACCTCGCGGAGATGCTGGTCGCCCGCGCCGCGCTCAGCCTGGACAACGCCCGCCAGTACACCCGCGAGCGCACCGCCGCCCTGGCCCTGCAACGCGACCTCCTGCCGCGCAACCTCTCGGGCGGGGGCGCCGTCGACCTGGCCTGGCGCTACCTGCCCTCCGACGTCATCGGCACCGTCGGAGGAGACTGGTACGACGTGATCCCGCTGGGCGACGGCCGGGTCGCCCTGGTGGTCGGCGACGTGACCGGGCACGGCATCAACGCCGCGGCGACGATGGGACGGCTGCGTACGGCCGTGCGCACGCTCTCCTACCAGGGGCTGCCGCCCGACGAGGTGCTCGCGTTCCTCGACAACATGGTCGTGCGCCTGGCGGAGGAGGACGCGGGCACGGGCGACGCGCCCCTCGACACCACGGGAGCCACCTGCGTGTACGCGGTCTACGACCCGGTCACCCGGCGTTGCGCCATGGCCGGGGCCGGGCACCCGCCGCCCGCGATCGTGCACCCGTCCGGGGAGGTGCGCTTCGCCCGCCTGCCCAGCGGCCCACCGGTCGGCCTGGGGCTGGGCTCCTACGAACGCGTCGAGGTCGAGCTCACCGAGGGCAGCCTGATCGCGCTCTACACCGACGGCCTGGTCGAGCGGCGCGGGGCCGACATCGACGCGGGCCTGCGGCGCCTCGGCGCCACCCTGGCCGCACCCGCCCTCCCGCTGGATGACCTGTGCGCCCGGGTGATCGGCACGATGGTGGACGACATGCCCTCCGAGGACGACATCGCGCTCCTCATAGCCCGTACGCGCACCGCGCCTCCCTGACCGTCGCGCGTCCGGCGTCTGCGGACCCGCCGCCGAGCCGGTCCTCTCGGAGCTCAGGACAGGAAGAACGCGGTCACCGCCGCGGCGATGTCCTCGTCGCGCGCGGTGTGCCAGGAGCCGGGCAGCTCGCGCAGCACTCCGCCGGGCAGCGCCGCCGCCACGGCCGCCGCCCCGTCGGTGAGATCGCCGGTGCTGTTCTTGGAGGCGAGCACCAGGGTGGGCGTCCGTACCGACCTGATCAGCTGGAACGTGGTCGCGTCGGAGATCTCACAGTCGTAGACGAGGGTGTGGGCGACGGCTTCGAGCGCCGGCGACGGCTCGGCGCGCAGCTCGGGCGGCACGCCGATGGACGTCAGGAGCCGGTCGACCGCGGCCGCGCGGTGGCCGGAGGACACCAGATCGGCCAGCTCCGCGGTGAACGCGGTGTCCGGTGGCTCGCCCTCGGCCCGCACCGGGGGTTCGAAGAGCGCGAGCCGGGTGATGGCGAGCCCCCGTGCCGCCGCCCGCAGGGCGAGCAGCCCTCCCGACGACAGGCCGTACACGAAGGCCGCTCCGCCTGCTGCGGCGATCACCGCAGACAGGTCCTCGACCTCACGCTCGACCGTGTACGGCGGGGTGTCGCCGCTCCCGCCCCGGCCCCGGCGGTCGTAGGTGCAGACGGTGAAGCGCGCGGCCAGCACGGCTCCGAGCCCGCGGATGGCGCCGAATCCGGAATAGCCGCCCGCCGGATCCACCATGACCAGCGCCGGGCCGTTTCCCGACTGTTCGAAGGCGATGCTCGTTCCGTCGGCGGATCGGACGGTTCCCTGCATGATCTTCCTCCCCGTGGCGTGGACCTCGTCCATGAAGACCGCGCCACGGCCGGGAACTCATCGCCACGGGAGCCCGTATTCGGGTGGTGCGCGGGTGTTCCCATTCCTCGGCTTCACCGGCGCTGCGAGCCCTCCCCACTGGACGCCGATCCGACGCGCCCTCCGGTTTCCCGGCGTTACCCGCGGCCTATCGTGTGCCGCATGCCTGACGACATCTTCGAACATCCGCGCCTGGCCGCCGTCTACGACGATCTCGACCCCGACCGCGGCGACCTCGACGTGTACGCCGCCATTGCCGGCGAGCTCGGCGCGCGGAGCGTGCTGGACGTCGGATGCGGCACGGGGACGTTCGCGTTGATGCTGGCCGAACGCGGCATCGAAGTGACCGGCGTCGATCCCGCCGGGGGCTCGCTCGACGTCGCCCGGGCCAAACCGGGCGCCGGCCGGGTGCGCTGGATCCACGGTGACGCGACGGGCCTGCCTCCGCTGCGGGTCGACCTGGCGACCATGACGGGGAACGTCGCCCAGGCGATCGTCGCGCCGCGGGATTGGTCGGGAACGCTGCGGGGCGTCCGTGACGCACTGCGGCCTGGCGGGCACCTCGTGTTCGAGACCCGCGATCCGGCCAGGCGCGCGTGGCTGGAGTGGGATCGTGCGGAGACGTACCAGGCGGTCGACATCGAGGGCGTCGGCGTCGTCGAGACCTGGGGCGACCTGATCGACGTCAGCGGGCCGCTGGTGACGTTCCGGGGGACGTGGGTGTTCGCGGCGGACGGCGCGGTGCTGACGTCGGACTCGACGCTGCGTTTCCGCGAGCGGGACGAGGTCGAAGCGGATCTGGCCGAGCACGGGTACACGCTGAAGGAGGTTCGCGGGGCTCCGGACCGGCCCGGGCGGCAGTTCGTGTTCCTCGCGCAGCGGCCCGGAGAGTGAGCCGGGTCACGGGTCCTCGTCCGCCCCCGGCGTCTCGTCGGCCACGACCTTGGCCGCTATCACGTAGCCGACGCGGACCGCGCGGTAGGTCTCGCCCTCGGAGACGTGTTCGGGCAGGCCGGTACGCCGGCTGCCGGACCCTGACTCGTGGGCCGGCTCACCGGAGAACGTGACCGCCACCGAAGGCGCCTCCTCGAATGCCACGCTGTCGGCGCGGACCGTCGCGGAGAAGACGATGTCCGCAGCAGCGACAAGCCTCGCGTCGGGGCGCCTGTCGGGTTGCTCGTGCGGTGGCTCGCCGGGTCGCCCGTCGCGCGATTCCCCGGGCCGCTTGCCGGGGCGTTTGTCACTCACGTCCGTCGCGCCTCCTTCGGTCCTGCTGCCGTCCCGTCAACTCTTGTGGCCGTGGCCCTGAGCCAGGTTCCGTAGCCGGCGTACGCCTGCGCGCCGTGCGGCTCTCCCCAGCGCGCGCAGGGCGGGGCCGAGCGTGGCCGGCGCCGGTTTCCGCGGCTCGTCGCCGGATGGCTTTCCGGCTCGACCCGCCTTGCTCTCCTGCGGCTCCGCCTCCTCCTCGCCTCGTGCGGCGCGGCCTTGCTCGTCTCGTGCGGTGCCGCCCTCCCGCTCCTCGCCCTCCAGCTCTTCGTCCTGCGGTGTGCGTGGCGGTTCGTCCTCGCTGGGCTGCTCGTCCGCCCTCAGGGGCTCCGCGGGTTCTGCGTTCGCGGGGATGGTGCCTCCCGCGCTTTCCGCGGCCTGTTGAGCGGGGGCCGGGACTTCTCGCGCCGCGCCACCGGCGGTGCCCGCCGCCTGCTCCGCCGTGCCTCGCAGCGTGGCGCCCGTGCTTTCGCCGACGTCGCCGACGGTTTGTCCGGCGCCTGCTCCGACGTCGCCGACCGCCTGTCCGGCACCGGCGCCCACGTCGCCGACCGCGCGGCCCGCGCCTGCTCCGACGTCTCCTACGGCCTCTCCCGCGCCCGTACCGACGTCGCGCACCGCCCGGCCCGCGCCCGTGCCGACGTCGCGCACCGCCCGGCCCGCGCCCGTGCCGACGTCGCGGACGGCCGCCCCCACCCCCCGGGTGATGTTCTCGATGAGCTGGGGATTGTCGTCGATCGTTTCCAGGACGTCCCGGATGATCAGGGCGACGTTGTCGAGCCGGACCTTGAGCAGCGCCTGCGCCTCGACCCCCAGAATCTCGAGGTTCACCCCATCCAGGGCGACATCCGCCCCGACGTGCAGGTGCAGCAGGTCGGGCACGTCCGCGTCCAGCGACACGCGTGCCCGCAGATTCTCGACCTCGAGCTTGATCTCGTCGACCTTGACGATCGGTACGTCGAGGTACACGTCCGGGTCCGCGGCGCCGCCTGACGAGTTCGCCTCGGGCGGTGCCGGAAGGCGTGCAGCCGATTCCGGCAGGTTATCGGACATGTCCTCCCCTTGGGTGGCTTGTCGCAGCCCTCTGGCTCACTTGCCCGGTGCTCTGCAAAGGGGACATATGCATGTCTAAAACCGTGCAAAGCATGCCCGGTGTGCTCCTGTCGGTCAGCCTGATGACCCACCGATTCCTCGAACGGCCAGTGCGGCAGTACGGTCGCCGGCTGATCGCACGGCCGGCGGCCCGCCAGAGCCCGGCCTCGCCCCCCGCGAGGGCGCCCGCTGCCCGACGTACACGGAGCTCCCCGTATAGCACTGTGGCCCCGGGACCGGTCCCGGGGCCACACCACTAACCTGCATCGCCAGACTTCGCGACCGGAGAAGGAGGGCTGACGTGGCGTTGCTGAGCTCCATCAGAGCGCATGTGCGGCAACTGCGGCACCCTCGGGAGTTCAGGATCCACGCCGCCGCGTGGCCGGCGGACGCCCTTGCGGCGTTCGAGCGGCTCGCAGCCGACGAGGCCGTACGAACGGCCGACGAGACCGCACGAGCCGAGCCCGCGCAGGACGACTCCTCGCGGAGCGGGTCCGAGCAGGTCCCGCACGACGCCCTTCCCGGGTCCTCCGTAGCCGATGTGGTGACGAGCATCTGGCGGCTGGACCGGCGGGTACGGCGCGTGCCCGGGGTGACCCGATCCGCGACCCGCCATCTGGAGATGGCGTGGGACACGCTCGTCCAGGCCGGCGTCAAGATCCAGGACCACATGAACGACCCCTTCGACCCGGGGCTTTCGATCAAGGTGCTGTCCTACCAGCCCACGCCGGAGCTCGACCGTGACCGCGTGGTCGAAACGATCCGGCCCAGCATCTACCTGAACGACCAGATGATCCAGCGAGGAGAGGTGATTGTGGGCACCCCCGACCCCGTCGCGAAGGAAGCCGCTCCGTGACCAGGACCACGATCGACTACGGCATCGACCTCGGCACCACGAACAGCTCGATCGCCGTGCTGAACGGCGTCGACGTCGAGGTGATCAAGAACAATGACGACCAGTCGGAGAGCACCCCCTCCGCGGTCTGGATCGACCGCAGGGACCGGCTCTACGTGGGTGACAGGGCCAAGAAGAAGAACGAGATCGACCCCGCGAACACCTGCATCGAGTTCAAGGGCAAGATGGGCATGACCGACCAGCTCAAGGTCTTCGCCAACGGCAACCGGTCGATGACGCCCGAGCAGCTGTCGGCCGAGGTGCTGAAGTCGCTGAAGGGCGACGTCGCGCAGCGGTATGGCGAGGACCTGCGGGCGGCGGTCATCACGGTTCCCGCGGCGTTCGAGCTCAGCGCCTGCGAGGCGACCGGGCAGGCCGCGAGGCTCGCCGGCCTGGCGCACGCCCCGCTGCTGCAGGAACCGACCGCCGCCGCGCTCGCCTACGGGTTCCAATCGACCGCGGACAACGCCTTCTGGCTGGTGTACGACCTGGGCGGCGGCACCTTCGACGCGGCCGTGGTCAACATCAGGGACGGCGAGTTCACCGTCGTCAACCATCGGGGCGACAACACCCTCGGCGGCAAGCTGATCGACTGGAAGATCGTCGAGGATCTGCTCGTCCCCGCGCTGGCGCGACAGCACCGGTTCGCCGATCTCCGCAGGGGCAACCCGCAGTCGCTCGCCGTCATCGCCCAGCTCAAGCAGGCCGCGGAGCAGGCCAAGATCAGGCTTTCGCGGGCGGAGTTCGCGGACATCACCATCGAGCTCAAGGACGACCGCGGCGAACTGGTCGAGTTCGAGTACGACCTGAGGCGGGCGGACGTGGAGCGGCTCACCGAGCCGTTCATCGTACGGTCGGTGAACCTGTGCAGGAAGGCGCTGGAGGAGCGCGGGCTCGGCGCGGCCGGCATCGAGAAGGTCCTGCTGGTGGGCGGCCCTACCTTGTCGCCTTACCTGAGGGAACGGCTCGCCGACCCCGGGGACGGGCTCGGGATCCCGCTCGACCACAGCAGGGACCCGATCACGGCCGTCGCCACGGGTGCCGCCGTCTTCGCCGGGACGCAGCGCCTGGACAGCATGGAGCCGCTGCCCGTTCCGGCCGTCGGCGAGTACGCCGTCGACCTGGCCTATGAGCCGATGGGACCGGAGAGCGAGCCGCTCATCGGCGGCCGGGTGTCGGGGGCGGACACCGAGGGGTTCGCGATCCAGCTGGTCAATCTCGGAGCACAGCCGCCGTGGTCGAGCGGGAAGATCGTGCTGGACTCCGACGGGACGTTCACCACCACGCTCTGGGCCGAGCGCGGGCGGGCCAACACGTTCCACATCGAGCTCACCGATGCCGCCGGGACGCGCAGGAAGGTCACTCCCGACCGGCTCACCTACCGCGTCGGCACCGTCGACTCCCAGCCGCTCCTGACCAACTCCATCGGCGTCGGGCTGGAGAACAACGAGTTCAGCGAGCTGGTCAAACGGGGCACGCCGCTGCCGGCGCGGCGCAGCCACCGGCTGTGGACCACGGTCACGCTCAGCAGGAGCGAGAACCAGGGCTTCATCAGGATCCCCATCCTGGAGGGTGAGCACCCCCGAGCCGACCGCAACCGGCGGATCGGCCGGTTGGAGATCGATCCCGGCCAGGTCACCCGCGACGTGCCGGCGGGCAGCGAGGTGGAGTTCTCCGTGGTGATCGACCAGTCGAGGCTGGTCGTCGCCCGGGCCTACATTCCCCTGCTCGACGAGGAGTTCGAGCACGTCGCCAACCTGCGTACGGAGACGGCCCCCGCGCACGATGAACTGGTGGGCAGGATCCGCGCGGAGAAGCACCGCCTGAGCGAGGCCCGCACCCAGGCCGCCGACCTCGGCGACGCGCGAGCCCAGGCGCTGCTCGCCACGATCGACGCGGAGGCGACGGTCGCGGACGTCGAGGCGCTGGCCGACGCGGCACGCGCCGATCCGGACGCCGCGGCGGCCTGCGGCAAGCGCCTGCGCGACCTCCAGGCCGCCATCGACGGGGTGGAGGAGGTGATGGCGTGGCCGAAGAAGGTCGCAGAGGCGAAGGAGGTGATGACGGCGGTCAGGGAGATCGTTCAGGCCAGGGGCGACTCCAACGACGAGCGGACGTTGTCCTCCCTCGAGTCCGCGACACGGGAGGCCATCACGGCGCACGACACCGACCTGCTGAGCAGGCGTATGCGGGATCTCTGGGAGCTCGCGGGGGACGTACTGGACCGCACGAACGAGCTGCCGGTGATCCGCTTTGACCATCTCAGGAGCCTGCAGCCGGAGATGCGTGACAGGGACGAGGCCGCGCAGCTCATCGCCACCGGCGGAAAGGCGGTCGAGCAGGGCGACTTCAGGACGGTACGCGAGGTCAACCGCCAGCTGGAGCGCATGCTGCCGGAGCCGCCGCCGCTCGACCTCAGCAGCACCGTCGTGAACGGCTCGTGAGCATGCCGCCGTCGATCACCCTCGAGCCGGCCCTCGCCCGGGCCAGGGCCCTGGCCCGGGACGGACGCTACGCCGAGGCCGTGGAACTGCTGGAGGACCTCTCGGGGGACACCAGCGTGGCGGTGCTGGACCTGCTGGCCCGCGTGCACGCCCAGCAGGGCGACCTGGACCGGGCCGACCGGTACTGGGCGGAGGCGGAACAGATCGCGCCGGGCGCCACCGAGATCGCGGCCGGGCGGCGGCGGATCGCGGCCATGCGCCCGGCCGGCCGGCGGCGCAGGACCGGCCGGGCGCTGCTGGCCGGCGCTGCGGTGCTGGTCGCAGCCGGCACGCTGGTCCTGCTCGTCGACATCCGGATGGAGACGGCCAGGCTCGGGGCGGCTCAGCCCCCCGCTGTGCCGCCCGCTGTGCCGCCCGCTGTGCCGCCCGCTGTGCCGATCGTCGTCACGCGGACGGTCCCGGCGTCGCCGTCCCCTTCTCCGTCGCCTGAGCGTGACGTCCTGGCCGGCGTGCGGCTCCAGGTTCCGGGAGCACAGGTGAGCCGGTCGCGGCGGGAGATCTCCGTCGTCTTCGAGGACGCCCTGTTCAGCCAGGGCGCCAGGCTGACCCGCCGGGGGAGGGGCGTGCTCGGCGACCTGGGAGCGCGCCTGCGCCCGTACGCGGACGAGATCGAGGTCGCCGTCATCGGCCACACCGACAGGAACGCGGTCCTGCCGGGCGGCGAGTACGCCAGCAACACCGACCTCGGGCTGGCCAGAGCCGTCTACGTGCGCGAGGTCCTGCGCGCCGCGTCGCGCATCCCCACACCCAGGTTCGCCGTGTCGTCCATGGGCGGGCTCATGCCGCCGTTCCGCGACGACGCGCGCAACCGTACGGTCACTCTGCGCATCTCCGGAGTCGCACGATGACGCTCGCGGACGTGAAGCCGGACCTCTACCGGGAGAACGCCTTCCGGATCACCGGGCTGCCCGTGCGCGCGACGGCGCGTGACGTCCGGCGGCACACCGACCGGCTGCTCCTCATGGAACGCCTGGGCAAGACGGGCACGACCCGGGGGATGTTGCCGCCGGAGCGGCCGTTCGACGAGGACGCCACACAGCGGGCGGTGCAGCGCCTCAGAGATCCGGTGGCCCGGCTCGCGGACGAGCTTTTCTGGTTGTGGCCCATGGACGGTGACGACGCCGCCACGGCCGCGCTGCTGCGGGGCGAGCCGGACGACGCGCTCCACGTGTGGGAGCGCACGGAGCCGGGGCCGGCCGGGGCCGTCGCCACGCACAACATCGCGGTGTTCTCCCTGGTCAAGGCGCTCGAATCGGACGGGCTCGACGACACTTGCCTGCGGTTGTGGCAGCGGGCGTACGGGTGCTGGGCCGAGGTGATCGCCGACGACACCTTCTGGGACCTTATGCGTGCCCGGGCCGAGGAGATCGACGATCCGCGGCTGACGGCGCGCACGGTCCGGCGGATGCGCGACGACCTGCCCGCGGCGCTGCTGTCGATCAGCGCCCAGCTCGCGGCCAGGGCCGTCAGAGAAGGGCGGCTGCGGGACGCGCGCAGGCACGTCGGCGTCATGAGCGGGTCGGGGCAGGCGTCCCTGCTGGTCGACGACGCCCTGCGGGCCGCGCTGGAGCCGGAGACGTCCAGGATGAAGGCGCTGTGCGAGAGCGCGTACCAGCAGCTCAAGCCGGACCCTGGCCGCGGCGACGAGCTCGCCGAGCGGCTCCTCGACGATGCCAAGCCCCTGCTCAGGGTGCTGACCGAGGTGCTGCCCGGCGACCACGGGGCGGTGCGGGACGCCGGCGACGATCTCGCACACGCGGCCCTCGCCTGCGTGGTGGCCTTCGTCAACGCGACGAAGGAGAACCGGCGTGCCCTGGAACTGCTCGATCACGCACTCGCCCTGGCGTGCACGGACCCCGTCCGCGACCGGGTCCAGGAGAACATTGACATCATCGGCGACAACCTCTCCTTGAGCGCCTGCTTCTTCTGCGGCCGGGACCAGGACCCGGCGGCCGTCCTGGTGCGGAACATGTACGGGGATGTCAACCACCTGCAGTGGAGAACCACCTGGCGGACGGCCACGATCCAGGTGCCGCGCTGCGCCCGCTGCAAGGGCCGGGCCGCGCGGCGGCAGATCGTGATCACCGCGCTCGTCCTCCTGGTCTTCGCCACGGTCATCGCGTTCGTCGCAGGTATCGCCGTCGAGTTCGGGCTCATCTTGATCGGGCTCGACGTCCTCCTTCTGACCCAGGTGGTGGCCTTCGCTCCTGGGCGCGCCCTCGAGGAGTTCCCTCCGGTCAGGGATCTGCTGCTCAAGCGCTGGAAGTTCGGCGAGCGCCCGCGGGGGACCTGACGGCCGGCCACGGTCGCAGCCGCAGGTCGGCGAAGAGCGCCCGGTGGTCGGAGCCCGGCAGGTCGTGCACCTGGACAGTGACCGCGCCGGCCCGGCCGTCGGTCAGCACGTGGTCGATGGCCACCAGCGGCGGCAGCCCCCGGCCCTGCGGCCACGTGGGCACCAGACCCTGCCCGGTGGCCGCCGCCGCGTCGGTGTAGCCGGTGGCCAGCAACCGGCGGAAGACGGCGTGGTCGAGGGTCGCGTTGAAGTCGCCGGCCAGGATGCGCGGCGGCCCGGTGGTGGGTGCGGGCGGCAGCGCGGCGACGCCCGCGTGCCACTCCGGAACCGTCGAGGGCACGGGCGCGACCGGGTGCACGACCACGACCTCCACGGCCGAGCCGCCGGGCAGCGCCACCTCCACCACCGGCATGTGGTGCCCGACCGGCTGGAACAGGCCGGTCCGCTCCCGCAGCGGATGGCGCGCGTACACGCCGCTGCCCTCGGGACCGCGGAACATCGGCCGGCTCACCTGGTACGGCAGCAGCTCCGGCAGCCCGGCGGCGGCCAGCCGCGCGCGGGCCGACCAGGTCACCTCTTGAAGGCTCAGCACGTCGACGTTCAACCGGCGCACCAGGTCGACGAGCACGGCGGCGTCCCCGCGGCCGCCGTTGAGGTTGGCGGTCAGCACCCGCAGCGGCCGACCCTCGGCGGAGCCGAGGCCGCCCAGCGTCCGCGGCGCCACGCACCAGATGAGGCACGTGCACACCGCCAGCATGAGCGCGATGGCGGCCCTGCTGCGCACG
Organism: Nonomuraea diastatica; assembly: GCF_004349015.1. Lineage (NCBI taxonomy): Bacteria > Bacillati > Actinomycetota > Actinomycetes > Streptosporangiales > Streptosporangiaceae > Nonomuraea > Nonomuraea diastatica. Next base: position 1,020 of record NZ_SMKP01000016.1, on the reverse strand, counting down.
GCGACCGCGAACGCCAGCATCGCCAGCGCCGCGACCGTGAAATAGGGCGTGAAAGAGACCATCGGCACCAGGAAGACGCCCGTCTCCAGTCCTGCGGCCCGCACGGCCGTTCCCAGCGCGAACAGCACGGCCACCCCGATGGCGAGCCGCGCCCCCCGCACCCGGCGGCGACGGGGCCGCGCCTCCACGTCCTGTTGAACCAGCACAGTCGCACGGTAAACAGTCATTCTTAACCGAAGATGAGGATCCGGTCCGTTCTGCTGCCAAGATGGGGCGATGGTGAAGGGCAAGATCGTGGCAGTGGCCTTGATCGGCGCGTCGGTCCTCGCCGGATGCGCCGCGGAGAACGACCCGTCGCGGGCGCAGCCGGGCGACTGCCTGGAGGCGGTCGGGGAGGGGAAGAAGACCACCGATTTCCGGATCGTCGGCTGTGGCGCGCCGGAGGCGGCGTACCGGGTGGCCATGCGGCTCAAGCGCGGCCAGCGGTCGTGTGGCAGCACCACCTACGGCTACGCGCGCAGCGGATACGTCAAGGGCCGCGGCGGCTGGCATCTGTGCCTGACGCTGAACGCCGAGGTGGGCGACTGCTTCCACCAGGAGGTCGGCTTCCCCACCGGCAAGGCGGCCAAGGTGGCGTGCGGGCCGTCGGCGACGTACCGGATCGTCAAGCGGGTCGACGGGAGCGCCGACAAGGAGCTGTGCGGCGAGGACGCCGCCTACCCCGTGCGCAACGACCTGGCCCGCCCGATCTACCTGGTCTATCCGGATCCGCCGCTCACGATCTGCACGGACCGCGTGTGACCGGGTACGGCGGGCCCCGTCGTCGTCGAGCCCGAACAGGGCGGGCGCCGCGTCCTCGCACAGCCCGTGGCCCTCGCAGCGGGCCCGGTCAACGAATACCTTCACCGTTCCTCCAGCCTCCGACCGGCTCGCGGCCGGTCGCCTCACGTGGACGCCTTGAGCGTCGCCGGCAGTGTGGTGATCGCCCTGATGGTGTTGTGGACCCGGTACTCCGGCTGG
>NZ_SMKP01000169.1:0-24501 GCF_004349015.1 Nonomuraea diastatica | reverse complement strand
GTCCCGCGCGTCCCACGGCACTACGGGGCCGCCCGGCGACATGTTCGGGACGGCAGGGCTGCCGCCCGCGCTCGCGGGGCACGTCGAAGGCCATCTCGCCGCGGCCCGCCGCATGGCGGAGCTGGTCCCGGCCGTCGAGGCCGTCGCAGACCTGCTCATCGAGACCTTCATCCGCGACGGCACCCTCTACACGATGGGCAACGGCGGCAGCGCGGCCGACGCCCAGCACCTCACGGGCGAGCTGGTCGGCCACTACAAGCGCGACCGCCGCCCGCTGCCCGCGGTGACGCTCACGACCGACGCCACGGTCATGACGTGCATCGCCAACGACTACGCCTACGACGAGGTCTTCGCCCGGCAGGTCCAGGCCCTCGCCCGGCCAGGAGACGTCGTGGCGGCGTTCACCACCAGCGGAAACTCTCCCAACGTGGTCGAGGCGCTGGCGACCGCACAGAGCAGGGGCGCGGTCACGGTACTCTTCGGCGGCGGCGACGGCGGAGCCGCCGCGAAGCACGCCGACCACCTCCTTCTCGCCCCCTCGCCCGAGACCCCGCGCATCCAGGAGATCCACACACTGATGCTGCACATGATCAGCGACAAGGTCGACGCATGGGCCGCCGCATGACCAGACGCCCTGACCCCACGTCCGCCGCCCCCATGGCGAACGCCCCCTCGGGCGCGCAGCCCGACGGCCTGCCCCGAGCGCCGCGACCGGCCGCCACCCCTGACCGCACCCTGCACATGATCGGCAACGCGCACCTCGACCCGGTGTGGTTGTGGCCGTGGCAGGAGGGCTACCAGGAGGCGCGGGCGACGTTCTGGTCGGCGATCCACCGCATGGACGAATATCCCGACTTCGTCTTCACCTGCGACCAGGTCGTCCTGCTGTCGTGGGTGGAGGAGTCCGACCCCGAGCTGTTCGCCAGGATCAAGGAGAAGGTCGACGAGGGCCGCTGGGTGATGACCGGCGGCTGGTGGGTGGAGCCCGACTGCAACATGCCGTCGGGGGAGTCGTTCGTCCGCCAGGGCCTGTACGGCCAGCGCTACCTCAAGGAGAAGTTCGGGGTCACCGCGTCGGTCGGCATGAACGTCGACCCGTTCGGCCACAACGCCATGCTGCCCGCCATCCTGCGCGGGCAGGGCATGGACTCCTACTGCTTCCTGCGCCCCGGGCCGCACGAGAGCGAGCTGCCCAGCACGATGTTCTGGTGGGAGGCGCCCGACGGCAACCGCGTGCTGGCATACCGCATCCCGTTCGAATACTGCAGCCCGCCCGGCGAGGTCGCGGGGCAGACCGAGAAGGCGCTCGGCCAGCTCGACCACTCGCTCGGCGACCTGATGATCTTCTACGGCGTCGGCAACCACGGCGGCGGCCCCACCAAGGCCAACATCGAGTCGATTCACCGCTACGACCGGATGGGCACGTTCGGCGAGCTGACGATGTCGTCGCCGCGCCGCTACTTCGACGAGATGGCCAAGCGCCTCGGCGAGCAGGGCCTGGCCGAGCTGCCGGTGTGGCGCGACGACCTGCAGCACCACGCGGCCGGCTGCTACTCCTCCCACTCCGGCGTCAAGGCGTGGCAGCGCAGGGCGCAGGCGGCCGTGCTGTCGGCCGAGCGGTGGGCCGCGATCGCCGGCCACGACGCCCGCGCCGACCTGGAACGCGCGTGGAAGCAGGTGCTGTTCAACCAGTTCCACGACGTGCTGCCGGGCTCGGCCATCGAACCCGCCTACGACGACGCCCGCGACCAGCTCGGCGAGGCCGTGGCGATCTCCAAACGGATCATCACCAGGGCGCACAACGTGATCGCCCGCGACATCCGCGTGCCGGAGGAGGCCGGCACACAGCCGGTCGTGGTGTTCAACCCGCACCCGTGGCCGGTCACGACCCGGGTCGAGATGCAGTACGGCCTCGCCCCCAGCGGCGTGCACGTCGTGGACGCCGACGGCGCCGACGTGCCGTGCCAGCGCACCCAGTCGGTGGCGACCACCGACGACAAGGGCCGCGGCGCCACCGTGTTCCAGGCGGAGCTGCCGCCGCTGGGCTACCGCCTCTACCGGCTGCGCCAGGGCCCCGGCATGCACGCGGCCGGCACGCTGTCGGCCTCCGAGCTGCACCTCGAGAACGACGTGCTCCGCCTGGAGCTCGACCCCGGCACGGGCTGGCTGACGAGCCTGCTCGACAAGCGCACCGGCGTCGACCTGGTGGCCGGGGCGGCGGGCGAGCACACCCAGATCTGCGAGGACCCGACCGACACCTGGGGACACCGCGTCGTGTCCTACGACTGGCCGGGCGAGGCGATGGCGACCACCGGCATCGTCCTGCGCGAGATCGGCCCGCTGCGCGCCCGCATCCGGGTCGAGCGGGCGTGGGGCCGCTCGACGATGACCGAGGAGTTCATCCTGGGCGCGGGCGACGACGACGCGGTCGAGGTGCGCGTCACGCTCGACTGGCGCGAGCGGGCGCACCTGATGAAGCTGCGCTTCCCTGTCGCGCTGGAGAACCCCGCGGCCACGTACGAGATCCCGTTCGCGCACCTCGGCAGGCCGATCGACGGGGCCGAGGAGCCGGCCCAGTCATGGGTGGACCTGTCGGGCGCCGTCGCCGGCACGCGCGCCGGGCTGGCCGTGGTCAACAACGCCAAGCACGGCTACGACGTCGCCCCGCCGAGCGCCGGCCGAGACCACAGCATCGGCATCACCGCCGTGCGCAGCCCCGTCTACGCCTGGCACGATCCCCGGCTGCTCGACCCCGGCGGCCACTACTCCTACCAGGACCAGGGCACGCAGCGGTTCCACTACCTGCTGGTGCCGCACGCGGGCGACTGGCGCGCCGCCGGGCTGACCCGCCGGGCGGCGGTGCTCGGCTCCCCGGTGCGGGCGATGCTGGAGAGCTTCCACGACGGCCCGCTTCCCCCGGCGCGCGGCTATCTCGACGACGGCGGCGGCCAGGTCGTGGTGACCGCGGTGAAGCTGCACGAGGACGCGCCGCGCGACCTGGTGGTACGCGCCGTGGAGAGCACCGGACGGGCGGCCGTGGCCACACTCGACATCCCCCTGGCCGGCGTCAGGCTCACGGCCGACTTCGGGCCCAGCCAGATCCGTACGTTCCGGATCCCGCTGGACGATCCGCACTCCGCCGTGGAGACCGACCTGATCGAGTTCGGCACCCGCAAGGGCGCGTTCACCGTGGAGTCGTGGTGACCGGTCCGCTGCTGATCGCCGACCCCGCCGGCGGCGAGGTGGCCGTCGAGGTGCTGGGCGCGGGGCCGTACACCATGAGCGGGCGGTGGGGCGAGCGGCGCGCGACGGGCCGCCGCGAGCTGCGCCTGACCATCCGGTACGACGGCGCCGAGCCGTCCGCCGGCACCGTGCGCGTCAGCAGGCGGGTGCCCGCCGCCGGCCCGTGGTGGCTCATTCCCGGCCTGTTCTACGGCGAGAACCGGCCGGCGGCGTGCCGGCGGGTGTACCCCCGCTTCGAGGCCGGGGCCGACCGGCCCGACGAGATGGTCTCGGCCCGGTGGGGGTTCCGCGCGGACCGGGCGGCCACCCCCGCCGTCATGGTGTGGGGCGACGAGGCGGGCGCCTGCCTGATCGCGGACGAGGAGTCGGCGCTCGGCACCACCGGCCTGGCCTTCGAGCACGCGCAGGGGGAGGCGACGATTGGGCTGCTCTTCCCGTACCAGGAGTTCCCGATAACCTACTACGGCTCGGCGCTGGCGCTGCCCGCCGAGGCCGCCACGCACGTCTGGCAGCCCGGCGAGTCGCACGAGCTGACCGTGGCGACGTGCCCGCTGCCGGCCGACCGGCACGCGTACGCGCCGTTTCTGCGCGAGGACCGGGAGCTGCGCCTGCCCGCCGCTCCCGTAGAGCCGTGGCAGGACGTCGAGGAGGCGGCCGGCATCGCCGCCGAGGGCCTCCACCGCTGGCACTACGACCCCGACCCCGGGGTGCTGCTGGAGACGGTCGGATTCGACCGGGAGGTCAGCGGCGCCGACGGCGAGCGGGTCGACCGGCAGGCCATGCACGTCGGCTGGGTCAGCGGAATCCCGTGGGCGTCCGCGCTGCTGGAGCACGGCCTGCGGACCGGCCGGCCCGAGCACGTCGCCGCCGCCTCGCGGGTGATCGACTTCATCTGCGCCAACCTGTCGCCCTCCGGCACGTTCTGGGGCACGTGGTATCGCCGTTCGGGCTGGTCGCAGAGCTGGAGCCACACCAAGGACGCCCTGCACGCCCGCACGCTGGGGGAGGCGACGCTGTTCCTGCTGCGGGCGCTCCGCCACCGGCCCGACCCGGCCTGGCAGGCGGCGGCCCGCTCCAACCTCGACGTGATGGTGGCCCGCCAGCGGCCCGACGGCAACCTCGGCACCCTCCACCACGCGGCCACCGGTGAGGTGTTGTCCTGGTCGGGCGCGTCCGGACTGACCTGGATCGCGGCCCTGTGCGAGGCGGGCGGCGAGACGCACCTGCGCGCCGCGGAACGGGCGGGCGGCTATTACGCGGCCTTCGTCGAGGACGAGTTCGTCTACGGCGCCCCTGAGGACGTCGACCTGGCGCCGACGTCGGAGGACGGCTACGCGGCCGTCATCGCGTACATGGCACTGCACCGCGCGACGGGCGCCGCCCGCTGGCTCGACCTGGCCCGCCGCGCCGCCGACTGGATGCTCACCTTCCGCTACTCCTACAACGTGCGCTTCGGCCCCCGCACCCCCTTGGGCGTGTACGGCTTCGCCACCCGCGGCGCCGACCAGGCGTCACCGTCCAACCAGCACCTGCACGCCTACGGCCTGGTGTGCACCGACGAGCTGATCGCCCTGTCGGAGGCGCTCGGCGACCCCTACTACGCCGAGCGGGCGCACGAGACGCTGGCCTGCTTCCGCCAGCTGCTGCCCGCCGCCGACGGCGACATGAACGCCTACCGCGGCATGATCACCGAGCGCTACTACCAGACGGACTGCTTCCAGCCCAAGGGCATGTACCTGACGTTGTCGCACGCCTGGAGTGCCGGGGTGTTGCTGCTGGCCTGCGAGCAGGTGCTCGCCCGTGACCGGGTCTCCATGACGGCGGGTCACGGCTCCAGGTAGCGCAGGACGGCCAGCACCCGCCGGTGGTCGCCGCGCGACGGGGGCAGGCCGAGCTTGGCGAAGATCTGCGTGACATGCTTCTCCACGGAGCCGTACGACAGGAACAGGGCGGAGGCGATCGCGGCGTTGGAACGGCCCTCGGCCATCAGGGCCAGCACGCCGCGTTCGCGGTCGGTGAGCTCGCGCAGGTCCTCAGCCCGCCTGCTCGCTCCCATGATCTGGGTGACCACCTCCGGGTCGAGCACGGTCTCGCCGGCCGCGATCCTGGCCAGCGCGTCAAGGAACTCGCTCACTTCCGCGACCCGGTCCTTCAGCAGGTAGCCCACGCCGTGCGAGCCGCCCGCCAGCAACTCGGCGGCGTAGCGCGTCTCGATGTGCTGGGAGAACACCAGCACGCCCAGCCCCGGGTGCTCCCCGCGCAGCCGGATGGCGGCGCGCAGGCCCTCGTCGGTGTGGGTGGGCGGCATGCGGATGTCCACCACGGCCACGTCGGGCCGGTGCTCGGCCACGGCCGCGCACAACGCGGCGGCGTCGCCCACGGCGGCGGCGACCTCGTGGCCCTTGCCGGTCAGCAGGAGAGCCAGCCCGTCGCGGATCACCGCGGCGTCTTCCGCGATCACGATGCGCATGCCGCTCTCCTTCACGCTCGCGCGGGCAGATTCACGGTCACCACCGTAGGGCCACCGGGCGGGCTGTCGATCTCCAGTGTCCCGTCCACCACGCGCACCCGGTCGGCCAGCCCGCGCAGCCCGGTGCCGCGGCCCATGGCCGCTCCGCCGGCGCCGTCGTCGCGGACGCGCAGCCGCAGCCGGTCGCCGTGCGCCGCCAGCTCGATCGCGGCCCGCCGGGCGCCGCTGTGGCGGGCCGCGTTGGCCAGCAGCTCCGCGGTGCAGAAGTAGGCGATGGTCTCGACCGCCGCGGGCGGCCGGTCCGCCAGATCGACGCGGAGGGCGACGGGCAGGGCACTGCCCGCGGCGAGCGTGCCCAGCGCCGTCTCCAGCCCCTGGTCGAGGGCGGCCGGGTGGATGCCGGTCAGCAGGTCGCGCAGCTCGGCGAGGGCCTGCTTGGCGTTGCGGTGCGCGACGCCGACCAGGTGGCGCGTCCGGTCGAGCCGTTCGTCCCCGCCGGCCTCCGCCAGCTCCTCCTTCGCCATGCTGAGGCCCATGGCCAGGGCCACCAGGTGGGCCTGCGTCCCGTCGTGCAGGTCGCGTTCGATCCCGCGCAGGATGGCGGCCGACTCGGCCACGGCCTGCGCCCGGGTCGTCTCCAGCTCGCTGATCCGCGCCGCCGCCCCGCTCTGCCCGAGCAGGGTCCGTACGAGCAGGCGTTCGGGCGCCAGCGCGAGGTGTACCGCCCAGGGGGCGAGCAGCAGGAGAGCCGCGCCCGCCGCGCTCATGGCCAGGCCCTGAGCCCAGGAGCCCGCCCACCAGGCAGGGCAGGCGAGCAGGATCGGCCCGCCACCCCACAGGCCGACGGCCGTCGCGCAGGCGAGGATCGCGGCGGGCACCTTGGCCAGCCGGTAGGCGACCGCCCGCCACGCGACGGCGTCGCCGAGCGCCGACCCGAGCCACCCGGCCAGGCCGGGACGGGGCCGGAACGGCGGCGGCTCCGCCACGCGCATCCGCAGCAGCGCGCGGGCCAGCCGCCGGTCGGCGGCGCCCAGGCGCCGTGCGCCGAGCACGCCCACGGCCAGCATCGGCACCCCGGCCACGGTCGCCGCCGACAGGCCCGTCGCCACCAGGAGGAGCAGGTAGGCCAGCCCGGCGGCGGCCATCGGCAGCGACACCAGCGCGTAGCCGAGCTCGCGCCCCACCCTCCGCGGGTCCCACGCGGCCGGCAGCGCACGGAAAGAGACGTTCACCCTCTCCAGCCTGGCGGATATCCCGCCCAGGCGTTCGGGATCTCCCGAACCAGGCCGGAGGGCTTTTCCCGTGGTGTCCGGATCCGCGTCCCGCGAGCGTGGAGGGCGACGACGACATGGAGGTACGGATATGCGCGGCAGGACGAGCGCGGCGGCGATCGTGCTGGTGACGGCGCTGGCCGGGCTCCTCGCCCCGGCGGCTCCCGCGATCTCGGCGGCGGAGGGCGGCCCGGCGGCGGGAAGTGACCCGGCGGCGGAGCGCCCCGCAACGATCGGCTGGCGAGCGTGCCCGGGGAAGGACGTCCCCCAGGGGATGCGGTGCGCCTCACTCGAGGTCCCGCTGGACTGGTCGGACACGGACGGCAAGAAGATCACGCTGGACCTGGCCCGACTCCCGGCGACCGGCCAGGGCAGCCGCATCGGCAGCGTGCTGCACGTGCCCGGCGGCCCCGGCAGCAAGGGGATCGAGGACCTGAAGAGGTTCGCGCCCGACCTGGCCGAACTCCGGCGACGATTCGACCTGGTCGCCTACAACCCCAGGAACACCGACCTGGCCGCCAAGCTGCCCGAGGTCTGCGCGCGGCCCGCCGTCCCGCACCTGGCCGAGCCGCGGACCCGCGCCGAGTACGACGCCCAGGCCGCCGCGTTCGCCCGCGCGATGCGCTCCTGCGCCGAGCATGACCGCAGCGGGTTGTTCACCCGGCTCGATTCGATCGCGGTGGCCCGGGACATGGAGGCGATCAGGGCCGTGCTGGGCGAGCGGAAGCTGAGCTTCATGGCCGCCTCCTACGGGGGAGTGCCCGCGGCGGCGTACATGCGGCTGTTCCCACAGCGCATCCGCGCCATGTACCTCGACGGAGTGATCAACCAGCCCGACGGGTGGCACGACCAGATGCTGGTGGGCTACCCCGCGTTGGAGCGCATGTTCACCCGCTTCACCACCTGGTGCGCGGCCACCGCCGCCTGCGCGTTGCACGGCGAGGACGCGGGAAGGGCCTGGCGCGCGCTCACCAGGCGGGCGGATCGTACGCCCATCCCGGTCACCTCGGAGGAGTTCGGCAGGGGGAGGTTGACCGGCTCCTCCCTGAGGTGGTTCGGCTTCCCCTTCCACCCCGGGCCGGAGCACGAGCGGTGGCTGAGCTTCGCCGACGCGGTGGACAAGGCCCGGCGCGGCGACGGCTCCGGGTTCGCCCACGTCCTCCTGGGCAACGCCCGCGTCTGGTCGATGCCGCTGGCCGTGGGCATGACCTGCGGAGACGACCGGCGCTACCACGGCTACGCCGAGTTCAAGAGGATGCGCGCCCAGGGGCGCGAGGCCTCGCCGAACTTCGGCGGCTCCTCGTTCGACCTGCTGGGCTGCACCGGCTGGCCGTACCGGGTCGCCAACCCGGCGCGCCCCCTGCCCACGGCGGGCCTGCCGCCGCTGCTGGGTGCGGGCACCTGGACGGATCACCCGTTGACCGACAGCCTGGTGCGCCGCGTCCCCGGCTCGACCACGATCCGCTACGAGGGGCCCGGGCACGTGCTCTACATGAGCGGGGACCGCTGCACGATCGGGCACGCCACGCGCTACCTCGTCGATCTGACCCTGCCGCCGCCCGGCACCGTCTGCCGGCCCGGCCAGAAGGAGAACCGCCGCTCCCGCTCCGCGGGCGGGTGATGACCTGAAGGAAGGGATTCCCGATCAGGGGGCCGGTCCCGGCCCGGCCAGGGCTCGGGGGCGCGGAGCAGGTTGAGGTCCAAGGTCCGGCCGGTGCCCGGCGGCCGGGCCACTCAGCCGGACCGAGCCGACTTGACGCAAAAATCGCCCTTTATAGCCTCATGCCAGACGGGTCCTTAACACGACCGACACGATCCCTTCATAACGTCACTGAGATGTCAAAACTGACAGGGGCTGCAGGGCCCGCGCTCCTCTCCGCCCTCGCCCTGGGCGCCTGCGCCGCCGGGCTCAGCGGGGCCGCGATCCTGATCCCGGACGACCCGCTCGAAAGCCCTCCGGCCACCGTGTCGATCTCCGGCTCCGGCTCGACCGCGCAGAAGGGCGCGATGGACGCCTGGCGTGCCGAGTTCCGCCGGATGCATCCGGATCTGCGGGTGGACTACCGGGCCAACGGATCGGGAGCCGGCATCCGCGACTTCATCGCCGGCACCACCGCGTTCGCCGGCTCCGACGTCGCGATGCGGCCCTGCGAGCAGGCGCGGGCCGACAGACGTTGCGGCAGCCGGGCGCTGCACGTGCCCATGGTCGTGGGCCCCATCGCCCTGGCCTACAACCTGCCGTCCATGCCGGATCTGAAGCTGTCGCCCACCACCCTGAGCGGCATCTTCAGCGGGCGGATCACCAGGTGGAACGCACCGGAGATCGCCGCCGACAACCGCGGTATACGCCTGCCGAGCACGACGATCCGCCCTTTCCACCGGTCCGACGACTCGGGCACGACCCACAACTTCACCGCCTATCTCAAGGCGGCGGGCCGCTGGCCGCACCAGCCGTCCAGGAAGTGGCCCGGCTCCGGGCAGGGCGTCGCGGGGTCCGAGGGTGTTGCCGACGCCGTCCAGCACACCACGGGCTCCATCGGGTACGTGGAGCACGGGTTCACCGGCGACGCCGGGTTGCGCACCGCCAAGGTGCGCAACGCCTCCGGCCGGTTCGTCGCGCTCTCGCCCGAGAGCGCGACCGAGGCCCTCCGGGGCGCCCGGATCGCCGACGGCAGGAACGGTCTCGTGGTGGAGTTCGACTACCGCGCCAAAGGTAAAGGCGCCTACCCCATCGTCCTGGTCACCTACGAGATCACCTGCTCGGAGAACACCGGCCCGGCGGTGCGGGCCTTCCTGCGTTACACCGCGGGCGACGCCGGCCAGTCGTCCCTCTCCTTGTACGGCTACGCCCCGCTCCCGCATGACCTGCTCGCCAGGGTGCGGGCCCGGCTCGACGTCACACGCTGATCGGAAGACCGGTGGCGACTCGTCGTCGGGTGCCATAGCGGCGCGCGCGGATGGACGCCGCCCGGCGAAGGCCCTAGGGTGCCCGTCGTGTCTGAATCGCCTACCTTCACGAATCTCCTCGACGACGCCGCGCTGCTCTCGCTCGAACACCAGCTCCACCTCGAGGAAGTCCTCGGAGATCACGCCTGGAACGTCGACCTGGAGCGGCCGCGCTTCGAGTTCACCGGTGGCCGCACCATCACCTGCACCCGCTTCCACCTGCTCGGCAGCGCCGCCCCCGGCCCGCGCTCGTGGTTGTGGGCCTGGGCGAACCCCTCCGGTTTCCCGCCCGAGGTGGCGGCGGCCTCCGCGACGCTGCGCGACTTCGGTCGGCGGCACGGCATACCGGAACTCGCCTCCGCGGAGGTGCAGTTCGACGCCCTGCCCCGCACGCCGGGCGAGCCGGCCTTCGCCGCCGCGCTCCTCACGGAGGCCGCCAAGGCCGTGACCGGCCACTGGACCTCCTACAACGGCGACGCCGGCGGCGGCACCCGGGCCGCGTTCCTCGTGGAGCACCCGGAGTTCGACCTGCCGCGGCCCGAGCCGGCCCGCGTCATGCGGGTCATCCAGGAAGGGCTCATCGGCAGCCTGCCCCTGACCGACCGCCGGCGCGCCCTGCACGGCTACGCGGTGCGGCGCGGGCTGGGCGTCGACTGGGCCGGCGGCCAGGCGAAGCTGACGGCGCCAGGGTTGGAGGCGACCGTCAGCTTCGACGAGTATGGTCGCGTGGCCGACCTCAGGGCATCGGTGTCCCCGAGCGGCTGAGCGCCGCCCGGGCATGGCTGGGCGGCGGCTGATCTCCGCCCCCCAGGCTAGCTGCCGACCGGTTCCGCGCGAAGCCGGGCCGAGTGTTTGACCAGGGTGATGAGCACTTCCCGGCTCGACTCGCGCTTCCTCGCGTCGCACATGATGATGGGGACCGACGGGTTGAGCTGGAGGGCCAGCCGCACTTCGTCCAGGTCGAACGTCTGCGCCCCCTCGAAGCAGTTGACCGCCACCACGAACGGCGTGCCCCGCCGCTCGAAATAGTCGATCGAGGGGAAACAGTCGGCCAGGCGCCGGGTGTCCGCCAGGATGACGGCGCCCAGGGAGCCCTCCGCCAGTTCGTCCCACACGAACCAGAAGCGTTCCTGCCCGGGCGTCCCGAACAGGTAGAGGACGTAGTCGTTGCCGAGGGTGATCCGGCCGAAGTCCATCGCCACGGTGGTGGTGCGCTTGGCCTCGACGGAGGTGAGGTCGTCGACGCCGATCCCGCGGTCCGTCAGCACCTCCTCGGTGCGCAGCGGCCGGGTCTCGGAGACCGCACCGACCATCGTCGTCTTGCCCGCGCCGAAGCCGCCGGCGATCAAGATCTTGATCGCCGTAGGCAGGCGCGGACGCTCAGAGCGAGCGAAGGCCATCGAGCACCGCCCTATACATCTTCATGTCGTGCATGTCCACCTCGGATTGTGGTTCCTGGGCAGAGACAAGTTCGCGGTCGAACAGGTCACCGAGCAGCACCCGGATCGTGCCGGCCGGCAGATCGAGGTAAGCGGCGATCTCGGCGACGGACTTGGGCTCGCGGCAGAGCTGCAGGATGCGCAGGTGCTCGGGGTCGAGCCCGGCATCGGGGCCAGGCGCCGGCCCCACGGCCAGCGCCATGGAGATCAGGTCGAACCTCCCGTGCGCGGGCTGCGTGCGGCCGCGGGTCACGACGTAGGGGCGGATGATCTCAGGATCCACCCAGTGCTCGTCGGTGGGCCCGTCAGCGCCACTTACCGGGCCACCCACCGGCCCACTCACCGGGCCACTCACCGGTCACTCCTGGCGATGGCCTCGGCGTTGCGGGCGCCGGAAGTGAGATATTGGCCCACCCGTGCCACCAGCATCGCCATCTCGTACGCGACGAGCCCGATGTCGGCGTTCTGCGCGCACAGCACGGCCAGGCAGGCGCGCTCCCCAGCTGTGGTCACGATGAGGAACTGGGACTTCCACTCCACGACCGTCTGCCGGACCGCGCCACCGGAAATGTGGTCGGAGACGCCCTTGGCCAGGCTCTGCAACCCGGAGGCGACGGCGGACAGGTGCTCTCCGTCGGTCCGCTGCAACTCGGCAGAAGACGCCATCAGCAGGCCGTCGGAGGACAGGACGATCGCGTGGTCGGCCTCAGGGATGCGGCCGATGAGGTCGTCGAGCAACCAGTTGAGGTCGGTGCCCGAAGTGGGGGTCATGACTCACCTCCCGACTGTTCGTCCATCATCTTGGCCGCTTCGGTGCGGCCGAGACGGGTGCCGGACTGGAAGGATCCCATCATCGCGCGGATCTCCTCCGGAGAGCGCTCGTCATCGTCCTCCTCGAGGTCGGGCTGCGTGGGCGTGTCGTCACGCAGCGCTGGCGCCAGGTTGGCCTGTGGTACGCGCAACGGCAGCCCTGACGGCGTGAACTCGGCCACAGATTGCTGCTCCGGTTCGGCTGGCGTTTCTTCGGATCGTGGCTCCGGGTCCTTCGCCGGTTCGGGGACCGGTGTCGGGACGGGCGTGGGGGCCGGAGCCGGGGCCGGGGTCTGAGCAGGGGTCCGCGCCGGGGCGGAGACGGGGGGAGGCGCCGGATCGGCGGCGCGCCGCGCCGACTTGAGCGTGCGCACGTTCTCGCCGACGGCGGGCCTGGTCGCGGTGGCCACGGCGCTCGCCCTGCGCGGCAGCCGCTCGCGGCCGCCGTTCTGCTGGGGCTCGGGCGTGGGGTCGAGCTGGACGAGCTCCTGCGGCAGCAGCACCACGACCGTCGTCCCGCCGTACGGTGACGCCTTGAGCACCACCTGGATGTCGTGCCGCTTGGCGAGCTGGCTGACCACGTAGAGGCCAAGCCGGGCGGTGCCGGTGATGCGGAACTCGGGCGGGTCGGCGATGCGCTCGTTGGCGGACTCCAGGTCCTCCGTCTTCATGCCGAGCCCGCGGTCCTCGATCTCGATCACGTAGCCGTTGGCCACGAGCTGGCCGCTGACCTGCACGCTGGTGTAGGGGGGCGAGAACGACACGGCGTTCTCGATCAGCTCGGCCAGCAGGTGGATGACGTCACCGACGGCGCGGCCGATGAGCACGACGTCGCCCATCGGCATGAGCGTGACGCGGGTGTAGTCCTCGACCTCCGCCAGCGCGCCTCGGACCACGTCGACCATCGGGACGGAGCGCCGCCACGTACGGGCGGGGGACGAGCCGGAGAGCACGATGAGGTTCTCCGCGTTGCGCCGCATGCGGATGGCGAGGTGGTCGAGCCGGAAGAGCTCCTTCAGCTCCTCGGGGTCGGTCTCGCGCCGCTCCATCACGTCGAGCACGGTGAGCTGCCGGTGCACCAGGCCCTGTGTCCTGCGGGCCAGGCTGAGCAGGATGTCACGGATGCTGCGGCGCAGCTCCGCCTGCTCGGCGGCGACGCTGACGGCGGTGCGCTGGACGGTGTTGAACGCCTGGCCCACCTGGCCGATCTCGTCGTCACCGAAGTCGAGCGCCGGGACCTCCTTGGCGAGGTCGACCTCCTCACCGCGGCCGATGCGCTCGACGACGCCCGGCAGCCGCTCGTCGGACAGCTCATGAGCGGCGTCGCGGAGTTTCTGCAGTTGTGCGAGCAGGTCACGTGCCGTGGTGATGGACAGGACGACCGAGGCGATGACGGCGATGAGCCCGAGACCGCCGGCGAGGACCAGGCGCACGATCACGTTGACGGCGACGGGCACGGTCCTGTCCACCACGCGGTCGCCCGCGCCGAGCACCATGGTGTTGAAGTCGGCCAGGTGGCGTTCGGTTGCCGACTTCCACTCTTCATCGGTGAACGGTACGTTCAGGGCCGTCGAGTCATGCTTCATGACCTGCGCTTCCATGTTCTGGAGCTGGACGAACGACCGGCCCTGGGTCAGCTTGTCGTAGGCGGCCCTTTCGGAATCGGGGAGATCGGTTGCGGCCTGTTCGGCGACGATCCGCCAGGCGCCCACGGCTTGGCTGAACTGCGCCTGGTCGGCGGGAGTCAGCCGCCTCTCGGCGAGTGCGCCGGCAAGGAGCGCGTCCTCCCGGGTGAGGAGCTCTCCGGCGCGGCTCAGAGCGACGAGGGTGCGGACGTCTTTGGCGATCTCCTTGTCGTCGAGCGTTGCCATCGAGCCGTAGAGGGCGTAGACGGGGTCAATGACGTCGTTGTACGCGGTCGTCGCCTGTACGCGGCTAAGCCTGCCCGTGTCGATGGCCTCGCGTATCTCCTTGACCGATTCGAGCTGCTTGAGCAGGTCGGCGAGCCGCTTCTCGCCTTGATCGTCCAACGCCCAGCTGACCAGCCCGGCGCTGGCCGACTCCTGGAAAGCGGCGATGACGCGGTCGTTCTGCTCACGCTGAGTTTCAAGCTCATTGCGGGATTTGGTGGTCTTCTCGCCCAGCCTCACGGCCGAAAGCCGACGCTCTTTTTGCAGGCCGAAGAGCACTGGATCGCTGGGGGCTGCTATAGCGGAATCGAGTTGGGAGGTCCACAGGAGGTTCACTCCCTCACGGAGGGTGACCCACGCAGCGAAGACCCACAAGGCCGCCAGGGAGAGCAGCAGAGCCGTGATCTTGGTCCGCAGCCCCGTCTTGCGGAAACGCATTATCGTAACCACCCTGTGAAAGTTATATCTCTGTGCCGGTCACCTTGCGTGCGGCAGGTTGCATGCTGTGTCGATCACGTGACTCTAGCGCACTGGCAAAGCACCTCTCAAGCAACATGAATCACATATGTCCAAACTTCTCCGCATATAGTCAAGGTTGCAACAAAACTGGTCAGAGATCGGAATCCTTCACAAGTGACCGACCCTGTCTCCAGGTATTTCGCGGCGACCTCGTAGAGTGTTTCCTTGAGCAGTCACACCAACTGGCCGGTATGCCACAGCGGGACCGCGGCGACGTCCTGGAGGCCGCACTCGACTCCGTCCCCGTGCTCTGGCTGGTGGTGGGTGCCCATCCTGGGTGCCCGCCTGCCCGCCCGTACGGTCCGCACCCCCGGTGACGCCCCACCGGGCGGTGGGTGCCCCGGATCGCGGGGCGCGGGGCGGCGGAGCCCTCCTTCCCCGCCATGGACGCTCGCCACTGTCGTGGACGGCAGGGACACGCGATAACACCAAGGCTTGCCAGTACTCCTGTCGCTTCATCAACACCCCAGACGATGGCTAAGGCCCGCCCCGCTGCTCGCCTGGCCGGCGTGTACCGTGGGCGCCGCCCACGTTGTGTCATCTCAGTCGCGGTGTGATCATAAACCGATTCCGAACAACGCGCAGTTTCCAACCCCGGTATCCCTTTTAGGCTGGGAGTACCTGACAGGAGCCGTCATGAGCCCCTCGCCGTCCCTCCCTGACGAGCTTTCGTCCGGTGGGCTGTCCGCCCGCGCAGCGGAATGCGCCCGTGACCTCCGCCGCACTGCCGCGTGCCACCCCGAACTCTTCGACACTGGTGACTTCGCCGACACCCCTGGTCAGGTCGCGAACATGATGGTCTACGGCACCCCGCGCCATGGCCCGAACGTGTTGCGGAGTCCATCCCAGCTGGCGTTGTGGATCTTCCCGCTCGACGCGGCCATCGACCGTGATGCGACACAGCGATCCCAGGTACGGGCCATCGTCGAGGCTTGCAAGGATGTCATCGCCGGCGACGACCCGCATACGCCCCTGGCCCGGCTACTCGCTGACATCCGCGATGACCTGGCTCACGCGCCCGCGTTCGGTCATCTGGGACCGGTGTGGCGTACCGAGTCGGCCGCGATGCTCGATGCGATGGCGCGGGAATGGGAGTGGAAGACCGCGGCCCGGCAGGCCGCCGCCGCACCCACCCTGGAGGAGTATCTGGGTAATGCGGCGAACTTTGGCTCCACCTGTGTCGGGGTGTGCCGTTTGATCAGCACCGATGAGCCGGAAGCCACTCGCGAGCACCTGCCGGCGATCATCGACGCCGCCAATGCAACTCAACGGGTCATGCGCCTGGTCAACGACCTGCGCACCTTCGAACGCGACTGCCAATGGACGGACCTGAACGCACGAATGCTGGGGCTCGACGAGCACGCTCTGCTGGAACTGATCACCGAAGAGCGCCAGGCATGTGACCTGGTGCTGGATCGGCTCGCACAGTCCTGTCCGGGCGTGGCCGGAGATCTTCGCCACCAAATGATGACCACCTGGGGCTTCTACTTGAACGGCAGTGATTTCTGGACCGTCTGAGCCGGAGTGGTCGCGGGGACCGGATGGGGCCGTACGAGGCCCATCAGCGCGCGCAGCAGCAGTGTGACGTGGATGGCGAGCAGGCGGACCTTGGTGTGGATGCGCCGGTCCTATGACGCTGGTCGTGCCTCAGGACGGCGAGCACGATGGTGGCATCTTCCCGGCGGGCAGGTTCCGCCAGCGTGAGCCGGTCGCCGCCAGGTGGCCGCGCATCCGGTCCAGCTCGTCTTCGCCCTCGGGCAGTCGAACGAGTGCCGGCGCACATCGCCCGACACGCAACGCCGACTTCGCGGATCTGCCCGCCGACCGCGTGCAGCGGCGGACGGGCAGCGCAGGTGCGTGTCCTTCAGCGGCGGCTGGTACGTGGCCAGGGACACGCACGCGTACACCACTCCGGGATCTCGCCGCGGATGTCGACACTCGTTGGAGCTAGACCGCCTGAGCCCGGGCCTGCCGGATGAGGTACGACGAGGCGATCACCGCAGCGTGGGTCACGGCGAGCGGAACGTACAAGTCCTTATCGTGCCAGAGCGGAGGGTGGTCGTCGCCGGTCGTGCGTTCCAGGTATTCATGACCCCGATCCGCGGCACGCAGGCGCCCCGGATCCGTACGGTCCCGGGGCAGCAGCAGAATCTGCATAGCGTACGCGGTCTCCTCGGCTGTGCCCTCCCAGCGGCCCCAGGAGCCGTCCGGCCGCTGAGTCCCCAGCGTCCACTCGGCCGCCGCACGCACCGCCTCCTGGGAGACGTCTCCGCCGAAATCATCGAGCGCCAGCGCGCAGCTGACGGTGGCGTAGTACGGTGACGCGTGCCACCGGTCCGTCCAACTCCCGTCTGGCCGCTGACGATCGCGGATCCAGGCGGCGAGTTCGGCGATGGTCTCGTCGTAGTGTGGTGCGGCGGCCGGCCTGCGGCGGACATACTCACCGAAGGCGTCCAGCACGTGCGCATTGACGCTGACCGACTCGCCCTGCTCACCGGGCCAGGTGGAGAAGTGGGTGCTGGAGCGGAACCCCCACAGGCTGCCCGGTTCGTGCGGCGCGCCGAGCAGTCCCAGAGCGTACAGCGCCACGGATGTCGTGTCGGCGTCGGCGGGCAGCCCGGCTCCCGCTGGCGTGCCGGCCGGACCTATGGCCGCCCTGATGTCGGTCACCATCTCCGGAGGCACGTCGACGGGCACGCCCGCCCGGAGCAGCCAGCTCAGCACCCAGCCTCGTTCGAACACGGTGATGGGGAGACCGACGGGTACGGGCCCGTTGTGTAAGCGGACCACCGCCTCCAGATGTCTGTGGGCCCACTCGTGCGCGTCGTGTCCCCCGCGCCCTCCGAGCCAGGCGGCGGTCGCCGCGGGCGAGGCGCCGACGCTGCCGATGGGTGTCGGTTGGATGCCGGGCGCGTCGACAGCCTCTTCGGCCGCGATCTCCAGGGCGTGGAGCAGCTTCTCCGGCACCTCCACACCGGACTTGACCCACGACCGGACAGCGTGGAGGGTGTCGTAGCTCATGGCCTCGGGCAACGGCATCGGCGCCCGGCCCGGTAAGCCCTCGACGTGCTGGTTGATGCGGGCGACGAGAGAGGGGACGATGTGCTCGATCGCCGGCATGTCGGGGAGCTCGAGCGGGCTGCTCAGCCAGGTGGCGAGCACCCGCAGGCCGCGGTCCGCCGCGTCGGCGAGGCGTTCGCGGTTCGTGCCCCGGTCCCCGCGCGTCAGCGCGGAAAGGATCCCCTCTGTGGCGCTCAGGGTCGGCACCACGCCGTACCCGTCGGGGGCGCCCCAGGCGCCGTCCTGCCGCTGCGTGCGGATCAGGTAGTCGATGCGTTCCAGGTGGCCGGTCAGCCACGGGGCGAGGGAGACCAGCCGGCCGGTTTCGTAGACCGAGGGGGAAACCTGCCCCCACGGCCTGAGCATGAGGCTCGCGACGAGGTCGCCCGCTTCCGTGGCGATGTCCGCTGCTTCGCCGATGCTCACGCCGCGAGATTCCGTTCGATCGGGTGCAACTGGAGGAAGAGCTTCTCCTTGGGTCGCAAGGTGGCTCCCCCCAGTACGGGCGTCAGCTTCTGCGGGTAGGGCAGCGCCGGCCGGTACCTGGTGAACAGGTTGGCGATCAACAGAGATGCCTCGATGTAGAACAGGTGCTGGCCGAGGCAGACGTGTGGGCCCGCGCCGAAGGGGATGAACGAGTAGCGGTGCCTGCGTCCGGTCTTCTCGTTGGCCCAGCGCTCGGGATCGAACTCCGTCGGCCGGGGCCAGAACTCCTCCAGCCGGTGGGTGGCGTATGGGCTGATCAGCACTTGCGAGCCGGCCTTGATCCGGACGCCGCCGATCTCCGTTTCCGTCACGGTCTGGCGCGGGACGACCCAGGCGCTCGGGTAGATCCGCACGACCTCCTGCAGGACCATACGGATATACGGCATATCGGCGACGTGCGACGGCCGCACGGGGCCACCGCCTACCACACGATCGATCTCCTCCTGCAGCCGGGCGTTCACCTCCGGGTGGTCGTGCAGCACGGTCCACAGCCACATCAGCGACATCGCCGTGTTCTCCGAAGCGGCGCCGTAAACGTTCACCAGGTCGTCGCGGATCTGCCGCAGGTCGGCCCCGCCCCCCTGTTCGAGCCTGGCCGTGAGCAGCGCCGAGACGACCTCCTTGCTCTCGGTGTTCTCGCGCTGCGCCCGCTCGATGAGGGGGTCGATAATCTCGTGGATCTTTCTCGTGGATCGCAGGAAGGCGCGGTCGCCCGGGACCCTGATCGAGTACGGCGCGGAGGGGAAGAGCATGCGGAAGCCGATCGAGCTGGCGCACGTGGCGAACTCGGGCGCCAGCCGTTCAGCGGTGTCACGGGTGATCCGGCCGCCGAACAGGAGCTGGATGACGGCCTGGTTGACGATCGAGGTCATCTGGTGCTCAACGTCGATCGGGCGGCCCGTCCGCGCAAAGTCGTCGAGCTCGACAATGCGCTCGGCGATGATGTCGGCCATGTCCTCGGCCAGTGAGGCCGTGTAGCGAGCGGTGAAGAGCGGCTGGAGGATCTTCCGGGCGGACGCCCATGCCTCACCCTCGCCCATGATGCTCTGACCGATCAGACGCTGCAGCGGCTGCCAGAACATGCCCGCGCGCACGAAGTTGGTCCAGTCTGTCTTGAGCACTTGCTGGACGTGGTCCGGATGCGAAATCAGGTAAGGGCGGAAGGGGCCGAGGTCGAGCCGGACGACCCGCCCGGCGGCGTCGGTGGCCATTCGGGCCAGTTCGGTGACCGGATCTTTCACTAGCCGGGGGATGGCCCGGTAGAAGGGAACGACTTGGGGTCTGATCACGGATGTCCCCCTGGCATGTGGCATGGCGGCGGTCCCGATCGGGATGGCGATGAACGTAGAGTCAGGTGAAGATATCTAGCGACTTATGTTGTTCTCGGACGAAAGTCCGTTTACGACGGCTATCGCTCATGGGCTTGAGCGCTCTTCGGCAGGAGGACGGCTCGCCCGCTCTCTGTCCTGATCGCCCGCTGTGTCGAGATCTGTGGGCTGAGGTCTTGGGCCGAAGGGCGCCCGCGGTGGCGGCACGCGGTCCGTCCGGCGCCGCGTGGTGCGGTCCGGTGGTCTGCCTGGCCCGTGCGGACGAGGACAGGCGAGCCAAGAGCTTGGAGGGAACGGACGCGTTCTGGTGGGGCGGCGTCGATCGCCACAGGTTGTTCCTCCATCGCCTACGGTGTCCATCTCACGGCATGGACATTTCCTGACAAGAGTCAACCGATGAGTGGAGTATCACATGCTTATGCATGTAGGTTCAAGATCGTACCGGGGTAGGAGTACCTGTTGAATCTCAGCCATCCGTCGGGCGGCGGCGCCATGGACCGCTGCCGGGACTTACTCGAGCCGGCCCTCAGGGAGGCCGTTTCGGTGCTGCATCCGTGGGGCGCCGGTATGGCCGGATTCGCCCTGGGCTGGTCGGACGCGGACGGCAGGCCCGGCAACGGTGACCGAGGCAAGGCCGTGCGGCCGGCCGTCGCCCTGCTCAGTGCGGAGGCCGTCGGAGGAACGGCGGAGTCGGCGCTGCCGGGTGCCGTGGCGGTGGAGCTCGTGCACGCGTTCTCGCTGGTGCACGACGACATCATCGACCACGACGAGTGGCGCAGGCACCGCGAGGCGCTCTGGAAGGCGTACGGCGTGGGGCCCGCCCTGCTCGCCGGCGACGCGCTCCTGGCGCTGGCCGTCGGCCAGCTCGCCGGGTGGCCCGAGGCGATCCCCTACCTGTCGGCGGCGCTGGTCGAGCTCGTCCAGGGGCAGACGGCCGACATGGCCTTCGAGAACCGCCCGTGGCGCGGGCCGAACGAGGTCACAGTCGCGGAATACACCGACATGGCCGCGGGCAAGACCGGCGGCCTGCTGGGCGCCGCCGCGGCCACGGGCGTGGCCCTGGGCGGCGCGCCCGAGCTCGCGGACCCCCTCAGGGACATGGGACGCGACCTCGGGGTGGCCTTCCAGATCGTGGACGACATGCTCGGCATCTGGGGCGACCCGGGCGTGACGGGCAAACCCGTGTACGGCGACCTGCGGCGCGCGAAGAAAACGTTCCCGGTGCTGGCCGCCCTGGCCGCCGACGTCCCGGCCGCGCGCGAGCTGTCCGCGCTGCTGTCGGCGGGGAGCATGGACGAAGGCTCCCTGCGGCACGCCGCCGACCTCGTGGAGGAGGCGGGCGGCCGCGACGCCGCCCGGTCCCTGGCGGACCGCTACATGTCGTCGGCGCTGGAGATGGTCGACCGGCACCTGCCGGACGCCGGGGACCTGCGCGCGGTGTGCGACTCCCTGGTGAACCGTGTCCACTGACCGGCCGGACCAGGGGGCGCGGCGAGTTGTCTCTGGCGGGTGCGGATAATGACGGGATGAGATCGCTCGGCACCACCGAATTGTCCGTTTTTCCCCTGTCGCTCGGCGCCAACGTGTTCGGCTGGACGGCCGACAAGGAGACCTCGTTCGCGATCCTGGACGCCTACGTCGCGGGCGGCGGCAACTTCATCGACACCGCCGACGTCTATCCGGCATGGGAGACCGGCGAGTCCACCTCTGAGACGATCATCGGTGAGTGGCTGGCCGCCCGCGGCAACCGCGAGTCCATCGTGCTCGCCACCAAGGTCGGCATGCTGGAAGGCCTGCGCGGGCTCGCCCCCGCCACCATCCGCACGGCGGTCGAGGGCTCGCTGCGGCGGCTGCGTACC
The DNA here is from genome assembly GCF_004349015.1 of Nonomuraea diastatica. Classification (NCBI taxonomy): domain Bacteria; kingdom Bacillati; phylum Actinomycetota; class Actinomycetes; order Streptosporangiales; family Streptosporangiaceae; genus Nonomuraea; species Nonomuraea diastatica. Next base: position 3,160 of record NZ_SMKP01000169.1, on the reverse strand, counting down.
GACTACATCGACCTCTACTGGGCCCACGTGGACGACCAGGACACGCCGCTGGCGGAGTCGCTGGCGGCGTTCGACGCCTTGGTCCGCGAGGGCAAGGTGCGCCATGTCGGGGCGTCCAACTACGGGGCGGCGCGGCTCGCCGAGGCACTCGCGATCTCCGACGCCGAGGGCCTGGCCAGGTATGTGGCCCTGCAGCAGCCGTACAACCTGGTCGAGCGCGCCTACGAGGGCGAGCTGCGGGACGTGGTGGCCGGGGAAGGGCTGGCCGGCACACCGTACTTCGGGCTGGCGCGCGGCTTCCTGACCGGCAAGTACGCGCCCGGGGTCCAGGTCGACAGCCCCCGGGCGGGGAAGGCCTCCGCGTACCTGGCGACGGCACACGGGCCGAGGACGCTGGAGGCGCTGGGCAAGGTGGCGGCCGGCCGGGACGTCGCGCCGGCCACGGTGGCCCTGGCCTGGGTCGCCGCCCAGCCGACGATCACGGCGACGATCGCGAGCGCGCGCAACGTCGAGCAGCTGGAGACGCTGATGCAGGCAGCGTCGCTCAGGCTCGGCGCCGGCGAACTGGCCCTCCTCGACCAGGCCTCCCGCCCCTGACCCCGCCGGCCGATCCGCTCCGGACGGTCCGCGTCTCACGCATCCCCTGCCCCTTGCCCGCCCGCCGTCCTCGACGCGCCTGCCCTACGGGCGGCGCCCGCGTCAGGCCAGGCCGTGCCGGCGGCACCACTCCTCGACGCTCTCGCCCCCGCGCTCTACCGCGCGCACCCAGTGGGCGTTGGCCGCGATCGCGTCGGGAACGGCGTCGTGGATCGGGAACACGGCAGTGAGGCCGGTGATCGTGAAGATGCGGACGATGCGGTCCGTGCTCATCACGAGGGCGAGTGACCCCTCATGGGTACGCAGCCGCTTGAGCGCGCCCACGAGCACCCCCAGACCGGTCGAGTCGAGGAACTCCACGCCGCTCAGATCGACCACGACGTGGACGACCCCCTTGGCCACGAGGTCGAGCACCTGCTCGCGCATCCGTGGCGCGGTGAACACGTCGATCTCTCCGACGACCCTGACGGCGGCGCAGTCGCCGGTCGGCCCGAAGACCTCTAAGTCGATGTCTCGCATCTGGAACCCCTCAGCTCACTCAGTCGCGTCATTCGTGGTGATGACGGGGGAATCTGTGCGTTTACACTATGCGGGAGCGGCATCCGCGTCAATAGAGGGCTTTCGGCGTCATCGTGCACGATGACAGGAGTGGGGGATGGGATGCGCGTCGAGGAGGCCATCGGGTTGCAGATCGCACGCCTGCGGGCGGAGCGGCGGATGTCGCTGACCGAGCTGGGTGAGGCGCTGGGCCGCTACCTGGACCGGCCGTGGAGCCGGCAGGCCGTCCACCAGGCCGAGCGCGGGCAGCGGGCGTTCACGGCCGCCGAGCTGACCGCCCTCGCGCTGGCTCTCGACACCTCCGTCCCGGCGCTGTTCCGCGCCGAAGGCGACCGGATCGAGCTGCCGGGCGGGGCGGTCTCTCCCGAGGAATACCGCGGCATCCTGCTGAACAGGGAGCGGAACACGCCCCTCGACGGGGTCGAGGAGCTGATCATCGCGCTGCACGACATCGGGGAGGTGCTCTCCCGTCCCGCCCTCGTCCGCCTGGCGCGCATCGGCGAGGTGGCCGACCAGGTCGCCAGCCCGGAACCGCACCGGACCTGACGCTCGCCCAGCCGGTGCCGGCAGTCCACCGGGGGCGGGCCTCCCTGTTGCTCGCCCGGGCGGTCCCGGCAGGCCATCCGGGGCGGGCCTCCCCGCGCAGGCGGGCTGCTCCCCGGCGTCTCAGCCGATCAGGCGGGCCGGCTTGCCGGGGTTGAGGAGCGACACACCCCGGGAGCCTGCTCACCCGATCGCCGCCGGTGACCGGTCGGAGAGCCGCCGTGACGCGCCCGCCGCCGTCGGTGCGGAGCGTCACGTCGGGGCCGGCACCTCCATCAGGCCGCGACGCACCCGCGACGCGGACCACACCGTGCCGGCGCAGCCACGTCTCCTGTACGGCGTCCTCGGCGTCGCCGGCGCTGCCCAGATGTCGTAGGCGAGGCTGAACAGCAAGTTGCGGTGGGTGGGAAAGGGAATCGTGGGTCATCGGGCGGCGTGGTCGGTGACGTGCAGCGCACGCAGAGCGCCCTCGGCGGCCATGATCGCGCTGTTGATGGAGATCTCGCCGCGCATGCCGGGCGCGGCCACCATGTCGCCCGCCAGGAACACGCCGTGGCCCCGGTCGACCGCCGGACGGTCGCGCCAGGTCTGACCGGGCAGGTCGAGCGCGCCCGTGCGGTGCTTGGCCGCGCCGGAGCGCTGCCAGGTGACGCGCTCGCGCCAGCCGGGCACCGCCAGGTCGGCCAGCGCCTGCACCCGCCGGGTCGCCTCGGCCTTGGACTCGTCGTGCCGGATCGGCATGTCGATCTGGAACAGGGACTCCCCTCGGGGAGCGGCCGTGGGATCCTGCATGGAATAGGTCTCGTGGAAGCCGCCGCCGTCGAGGTCCCAGCAGATGAAGCGGTCGCCGCGGGCCGAGCGTACGGCCAGGTCGAGCAGCACGCCGTTACCGCTCTGCCAGCGCAGGGTGTCGTCGCCGAGCAGGATCCGGGCGGAGGACAGTTCGGTGGCCACGATGGTGGGCTCGCCCGGCAGGTGGTGCATGCGGGAACCGAGCTCAACGCGGACGCCGAGGTCGCGGGCGCGGGCGGCGAGCCGGTCGATCACCGCCTGCCAGCCGCCGATCACCCAGCGGACCGCTGGTACGCGCAGGGCGAACACGCGGCGCAGCAGGGTCCACACGAACGCGGCCGACAAGCGTCCCGTGTCGGCGTCGAACGTCACCACGCCGATCGCGTTGGCGGCCGTCCGGGCCGTGCTCTCGCCGTACAGGGCGGATGCCCAGGTGTGGAAGTCCACGTCCACCGGCGCCGTGCGGGGGCCCGTCGCCATCATCCGCGCGAAACCGGCCGGCGGCAGCCGCCGCAGCCGGCCATCCCGTACGAACCCTGCCCGGGCATCACGCACCGCCGGCCGGCCCAGCGCCCCGACCAGGCACCGCTCCCGCAACCACGTCCAGTGCGGGCCGTCGGCGTAGAAGACATGAGCACCGTCATGAGCCAGATAGGGCCCGCCGGTCGCC
>NZ_SMKP01000168.1:0-24653 GCF_004349015.1 Nonomuraea diastatica | reverse complement strand
CGTAGCCTCCGTCCGCCCGCCCCGGGCACGGCCTGCTCGGCATGCGGGAGCGCGTTTCCATGCTGGCCGGAGACCTGAGGGCGGGGGTGCGGCCGGACGGAGGCTACGAGGTGACGGTACGGTTGCCGCTCGACGGAACGGAGGCCGGATGACCATCCGGGTGCTGATCGCCGACGACCAGTCGATGGTCCGCGAGGCGTTCGTCGTGCTGCTCAACGCCCAGCCCGACATCGAGGTGGTGGGCGAGGCCGTCGACGGTGACGACGTGCTGGTCAAGGCCGCCGCGCTGACGCCCGACGTCGTGCTGATGGACGTGCGCATGCCGGGTATCGACGGCCTGGAGGCCACCCGCCGCCTTGCCGGGCGGACGAAGGTGCTGATGCTCACCACCTTCGACCTCGACGAGTACGTCTACGAGGCGCTGCGCGCCGGCGCCAGCGGCTTCCTGCTGAAGAAGGCCACGGCGCGGGAGCTGGGCGACGCCGTACGCATCGTCGCGAACGGGGACGCCATGCTTGCGCCGTCCGTCACCCGCCGGTTGATCAGCGCCTTCGCCCGGCTGGGCCCGCCACGGCCGTTCACCGGGGAGGCATCCGGCCCGCTGACCCCGCGCGAGAGCGAGATCCTCACGCTCATCGCGCACGGCCTGTCCAACACCGAGATCGCCGACAATCTCGTCATCGCGGAGCAGACCGTGAAGAGCCACGTCAGCAACATCCTGACGAAGATCGGGGTGCGCGATCGCACGCAGGCGGCGGTGTACGCGTTCCAGACCGGGCTGGTCACCCCCTACGGCGGAGCTAGATCCCACGATCCCCCTGCAGCGCCATGACATGCCGGCGGTTCCGCTCGTAGGTTCGGGGCACGGTCACTGCCGCGAAAGGTCTGGTGTCGTCCCCCGTGTCCAAGATCCCCGAGCTGCTGCACCGCACCCTTTTCCGGACCGTCTCCCTCCTCGGCCCGCGGGCTCAGGGAAAGGTGCTGCACCGGTATTTCGACTGGTGGCATCGCCGGCCCGATCCATGGTCGCTCGCCACGGACTCGTACGAGCGCCGTAAGTACCGGGCCACGCTCGACCAGCTGCCCGAGGGGACGTACGCCCGCATCCTGGAGGTGGGGTGCGCCGAGGGCGTCTTCACGCAGATGCTGGCGAAGGCCTGGCCGGATGCCGGGATCACGGGGCTCGACGTGTCGGAGAGGGCGCTCGGACGTGCCAGGGAGCGCGCGGGCGGTGATGGCGCGCGTGTCCGGTTCGTTCACGCCGACCTGCTCGCCTACGAGGAGCAGGACCGGTACGACCTCGTGTTCTGCGCGGAGACGCTCTACTACATCGGCCGTGGCGACAGGTTGCGCAGGGCCTCGGAGCGGCTGCGTTCACTGTTGGCGCCTGGAGGCGTCCTCGTCCTCGTGCACCCGTGGCCGGAGGCGGAGCGGCTGCACGGGTTCATCGACGGGAGTCCGACGGTCACGAAGCTCGCCGAGCGGGTGGAACGGGACGCTTCGCGGCCCTACGCCGTCTCCGTCTACCGGGCCGACCCGTCCCGTCCGCAGCTGACCGGGGCCGTCTCGTGAGCGCTTGGTCCGAGGGGAAGGAGATGGGCGCCGAGGTGTCCATCTCGTGAACGTCCTGCTATAGACGGAGATATCACCTCTCTGTAGTCGCTTGATGACATAGGGCAATGTAGCGTTCACGTGTGGTCTCCGGCTCACGAAGGATCGAGCGGCTCAGACGGAAGCGGTGGTTGACCCTTCTGATCGGGGTCGCCATTTGCGTGGGCGTGTGGCCGATGCCGTGGCAGCCGGTGCACGCCGCGTCGGTCGTCCACGAAGACTCCGTCCACGTCGATCACAGTGACGGCCGGGACGACTCGTGCCCGCCTCGGCGCTCGACGTTCAAGCGGCACGCCGGGAAGCCGGTGGGCGGCAGGTGCGCCGGCGGCGGGGTCCTGGCGCCTCTCCCCTTCCCTGGACGCGAACACGGGCCCCCGCGTGCCCGCTACAAGCCGCCGCGGCCGCGGCTCGTCACGCGCTGGCGTACGGGGGCCGACCGGCTCACCCACCTGGGCATCTGGCGCATCTAGGCCGGCGGGAACACCTTTCTGCCCGTCTGACCGCGCCGATCCCACAGGAGGCGATTCCTCGTGCGCGAAACCGATTCCTCTGTCGAAACCTGGTCATTCCAGTGCCAGAACTGCCACACCATCTGGCAGGACACCTACGAAGCCCGGCACCATGCGGACGTCGGCGGCGAGTTCATCGTCTGGCGGCACCGCGGCGTCATCAGCATGCCGCCCTGGTTGCACGCCGGCTGCTCCGCCTGCCCGGGCGCGCCCGTCAAGGTGATCCCGATCGCGGGCAACGTGCCCTACCAGGGGCGCGCCGGCATGTGAGCGCGGCGGGGTGCGCGGACACCGCGTACCCCGCCGTAGGGTTCGAGGAATCCTCCGGCATGCCGAAGGAATGGCGGCTCGGGCGGCTGGTTGTCCACAGGGCTGTGTACAGGCCGGCGCACGGCGGATGGAGCCACTGTCAGCCCATTCGGGCGAGGCGATATCAGGTTGTTATACGCCCGACCCGGAGCGTGACGAACCATCGCATTAGGTGATGATACGAGGTCAGAGGGCCTGTCTGGCGGATCGGCCGACGGGGTTCGCCGGTGCGGCGAGGACCGCTGCACCGTGATGCGCGCTGTCGTCGGCGGGCCGGGTCAGGGTTCCCGAGGTGGCGGTGTTATCCACAGGAAGGGCCGGTTGTCCACAGCCTTGGGATCGCGCTGTTCACTCGGTCCCCGCCTCGACCTGGTGGAGCGCCTCGGCGATGGATTTCCTGGCCGCGCGGATGCGCGCCGTCCGTGCCAGGTCGCGCCAGCCCAGCCGCAGGCCTTCCGCGGCCAGTTCGTCGAACGCGGCGAACACGGCCAGCTTCTGCCGGACGATCTTGGCCCAGGCGTCGTCCTGGATCTCGTAGTAGACGTTGCGCTCCCCGGTCTTGCGAAAACGGCGGATGAGCCTGTGGGACGTCAGCAGGTGCAGGTTCGTCGTCAGGGACGCGCGGCTGGCCCCGATGATCCCGGCGATGTCGGACGCGGTCTGCTCCGGCGGGTCGCACACCATGAGCCAGCCCAGGATCCGGCCGCTGATGGGAGCGAGCCCCCATTCCTCGGAGACGAACGCCGCCACCCGCTCCACCCAGGCGAGGACCCGCTCACGTCCGGGGCCATCCTGCTCGCTCATGCGAACATTGTAACGTTAAGCGTTCATATCGGTACTTTCCGCTGTCTTATACCGCCTCGCTCAGCCGGTCACCAGCCGCCTGAGCTGCTGCGCCCTGGCGCCCGCGTCGTGCGGCAGGTCGCGTGCGGCGAGTTCGGCGGCGATGCGCTCACGCTGCTCCACCGGCCGGTGGTCGTCGAACTTGAACTTGGCCCGCACCTCCACCACCTCCAGCCGCAGCCCTCGTAGGGCCGACACCATCCGGTGGTACGGCCCCGCGTCCGAGCGCATCTCGCCGTGGTCGCCGTCCGGCTGGTGGTGGGCGAGCTGGCGGCGCAGGATCTCCATCTTGCCCTCCTTGTCATCCACGATCTCGGCCGCGCAGGTGAGCTGCACCGAGGCGTAATAGCTGGTCGGCACGCCGGTTTCGGGCGAGTCGGCACGCCAGCCGGTGGGGATGTAGGCGTAGTCGTCGTGCACGCTCACCACCACCGCCGGGCAGGCCTCGATCGCCGCCCAGATCGGGTTGGGCCTGGCCAGGTGGAGCACGACCTCCTTGTCGCCGTCGAACAGGAAGTGCGTCGGCACCAGGATCGGCGGGCCGCCGTTCACGCCGTTCGCGGCGAGCTGCCCGAAATCCCGTGTACGGAGCCAGGTCTGCCACTCTTCCTCGTCGCGAGCCGCGTCCCATGGATGAATCAGCACCCGAACCTCTTCGTATTAGTACATAATAGATTTTGTGCTAGAAACGTACACGATCGTCGGTGGGTCGGCCAGCGAGATAGCGGCGGGTGTCGAGGCCGCGGTGTCCGAAGGGCGGCTGCCGCCCGGCCGCGTGTTGCCACCGGTGCGCGAGGCCGCCGCGCTGGCCGGGGTCAGCCCCAACACGGCGGCGGCGGCGTACCGGCTGCTGCGCGAGCGCGGGGTCGTCGAGACGGCCGGGCGGCGCGGCACGCGGGTCAGGCCGCGCCCGGCCAGCACCTTCCGTGAGGAGATCCGCATCGAGGTGCCGCCGGGCGTGCGCGACCTGTCCCAGGGCAACCCCGATCCCGCCCTGCTCCCAGCCCTGCACGAGGCCCTCGCCGCCGCGGCCCGCGCGCACGAGGAACGGCCCGCGATGTACGGAACGGGCGACGACGAGGAACTGCTCGTCCTGGCCGGGGCCCGCCTGCGAGCGGACGGCCTGCCCCCCGCGCCGCTGGCGATCACCTCGGGCACCCTCGACGCCGTCGAACGGGTGCTCGCCGCCCACCTGCGCCCCGGCGACGCGGTCGCCGTCGAGGACCCCGGCTGGACGTCCCTGCTCGACCTGGTGACCGCCATGGGGCTGCGGATCGTGCCGATGCGGCTCGACGACGACGGGCCTCTGCCGGACGAGCTCGACCGGGCCCTGCGGGCGGGAGCCCGCGCCGTGGTGGTCACGGCCCGCGCGCAGAATCCGACCGGCGCCGCCGTCTCCGCCGCACGCGCCGCCGACCTGCGCGAGTTGCTGGCCGCGCACCGCGACGTGCTCCTCGTCGAGGACGACCACGGCTCGGGCTTCGTGGACCTGCCGCTGCACCCGCTAGCTGGCGTCACGCGGCGGTGGATCCTCATCCGCTCGACCGCCAAGGCCCTCGGCCCCGACCTCCGCCTCGCCCTGGTCACCGGTGACTCGATCACGCTCGACCGGCTGCGCGGGCGTCAGCGGCTCGCGTCCGGCTGGGTCAGCCACCTGCTGCAGCGCGCCGTCGCCCACCTCTGGCGTACGGAGGCGGTCGACACCGAGGCGGTGGCCGAAGCGTACGCGCGCCGCCGGGACGGCCTGGTGGAGGCGCTGGCCGCGCGCGGCATCACCGCGCACGGCCGCACCGGGCTCAACGTGTGGGTGCCCGTCGCGGACGAGTCCACGGCGATCACCCGGCTGCTGGCCCGCGGCTGGGCCGCCGCCCCTGGGGCCCGCAACCGGGTGGCCACGCCGCCGGCGCTGCGCCTCACCGCGGCCACGCTGGAGCAGGACGAGATCGACGTGCTCGCCGACGACCTCGCCGCCGCCCTGCGCCCCGCCTCGACCGGCCGGTACGGCTGACCCGGCCCCCCGCTACCCCAGCAGCCCCTCGCCGATCCAGCCGCCGGGCGCGCACCCCGGCGGGATGGCGAAGACGGCCGAGCCGATTGCGGTGACCCACTCGTTGAGCAGGTCACCCTCGGCCAGCCGACGCTGGACGGGCACGAACTGCCGCTCGATATCCGCCTGATAGGAGGCGAACAGCAGCCCGGAGTCCGACTCGCCGTCCTCGGTCAGACCCTCGTCGTAGTTGTACGGCCGGCGCAGGATGCGCTGCGCCGGATCCGTCACGTGGGCCCGCCTGATGTGGGCGTACTCGGAGATGACCGGGAACCCCAGGTGGTTCATCCGGCCGAAGTCGGGCTCGTCGCGTTCGGCCCTGCCCGTCAGCGGGGCGCCGGTGTCAAGCCGCCGGCCGATGGTGAACTCCCTGGCCACGCGGTCGGCGGCGTCCCACGTCTCCAGGTGCATGCGGATCCTGCGCAACACCATCGTGGTGCCGCCGCGCATCCCGGCCGGACCCTGACCGATCCAGACGGCCTTGTCCAGGTCGGTGGGGTTCACGGTGCCGTCGACCTGGCCCATCAGGTTGCGCTGCGTCTCCCCTCCGGTCGCGCCACGGAACCCGCGCTGGGTCCAGCGCACGCTGGTGAACGACCGCGCGTCCTTCACGATCATCCGTACGGCGTGCGCGACGGTCAGGCCGTCGTCGGCGCACACCTGGACGAGCAGGTCGCCGCCGCTCCACCGCTTGTCCAGCTTGTCCGTCTCGAACGCGGGCAGCGGGCGTACCGGCGAGTCCACCTCGACCCGCTCGAACAGCCCCTCCCCGAACCCGAAGGTGATCGTCAACCCGGCCGGGTCCGCGGCCAGCTCCGGCTCGGTGTCGGCCAGGGCGGGCCGGCCCTGCGTGAGGCGGGCGGCGTCGTCGGTGAGCAGGTGGAGCAGCCGGACGACGGCCTCCTTGCGGATGTCCTTCCGCAGGTCGAACCCGACGAACACGGCGTGGACCTGCGGCGCCGTCGCCACGCCCGCCTGGTGCGGGCCGTGGAACGGCTCCACCCTCGCCCGCTCGGCATGGGTCGGCGGCGGGGTCTCGCGGCGCGTGAAGGCGCCCGCCGCGGTGGCGGCGCCCCCGGCCAGCAGCCCTCTACGGCTGATCATTCGTGCCCCGGCTGATAGTCCTCCTTGCCGCCGGCGAAGTCCTTGCCGACGGCGCTGAACTCGAGCGGCTGCCCGCCCTTCACCTGGAGCGCGAACGGCACCTTCGCCCCGGGCTTCACCTCTTCCGTGACGCCCATCAGCATGATGTGGTCGCCGCCGGGCTGGAGCTGGTGCGTGCCGCGCGCGGGCACCACGAACCCGCCCTCCTTCGGCCGCATGACCATCTTGCCGCCGGACTCGACGACCTCGTGCAGCTCGATGGTGGGCGACAGCGGCGACGTGCCGGACACGATGGTGACGTCGGTGTCGCCGTTGTTGACCAGCGTCCCGAAGGCCGCGGTCATCCCCTTCTTGACGGTCTTCACCCAGGGGTCGGTGATGGAGAGCCCGGCGGGCGCCGACGAGGACGGCGCGGCCACGGCCGCGGTCGTGGCGGCGGGTGCCGATGCGGTGGTCGAGCCGCCACCGCAGCCGGCCAGCGCCACCACGGCGGTGGCGAGCATGAGGGCATGACGAGAGAACATGGCATGGCCTTTCTCCGCCCGGCATGCTGAAACAGGCCCTGCCGGGCGTGGGTCGTCGAAAGAAGAAACCGTCGTGCCGTGACCCGAGGGTCAGGCGGCGACAACCCGCGGAGGACCCCTCCTGCTGACCACGTGGCGCAGCACGGCCGGGCGGAGCACGCGCGGCTCCGCCGTCCACAGGGGTGTGGAGAAAGGAGTCGTGAGCAGCGGCAGCCAGATGACCAACAGCCGCACGACCAGGCGCCGCAGCAGCGACCAGAGCGCGGCCTCGCCGCGGGCCAGCCACAGCGCGGTCATCGCGACCGCCCACCCGTGGGCGACGAGCATGCCGAGGTCGGGCACCAGCCCCGAATGGAGGTGGCCGGCCATCTGGTGCGGCGTGGCCGCGTGCGACACCGAGAACAGCACGTGCATGACGATCTGCAGCGCGGCCAGCAGCGGCAGGATCACCGTTACCGAGCGCTCGCGCCCGGCCAGCGCGTACGCGGCCACGAGCGCCACCGCCAGCCCGCCCGCCATGGCGGGAGCCGGCACGGTGGCGCCGCCGAGCACGTGAGCCGCCACGCCCAGGCCCAGGCAGACCACGGCGAACACCGTGGTGCGGGCGAAGCGGAGCGGCGCGGCCATACGCTTAGCATTCCATGGGGTCCGGCCGGTCCGCTCGGCACTCCTCGATCCCCTTACACACCGGCATAATCCACCTGATGCCGAAATTTCATGACCTGTCGGAATATGCGGCGACGATCGCCCTGATCATCGACGCGGCCCACGTCAACCTGCACGCCGCGGCACTCCGATCGGTCACCGACCTGGCCGAATCGTCGGGCGTGACCCCGGGCCTGCTGGTCGACCTGCGGTTCACCCTCCCCCTGCGCCCGCTCACACGGTCGCGGCTGGCCACGATCTACCGCTACGGCGACGCCGCGCTCCGCGAACTCGACGACCACCTGCGCGAAGGCACCATGACCGAGGACCCCGGCGGCCTGCTCCGGCCGACGGGCGAAGGGCTGGCGTTCATCCACAGGCTGTACGACCTGCACGCCGCCGCGGCCGATCGCGTCTGGGCCGGCCACGACCTGCCCGCGCTGGCAAACCTGGCGGGACGGGCGCTCGACTCGGCCGGACGCGTGCCGGACGGCGCGCTGGAGATGACGGCGCCGCCGTACGAACCGGAGGGGACCTCGCCGGGGGTGCTGCTGTTCAACCGCATCGCCGCGCTGCGCCACCACCGCGCCGACGCGCACGCCACGGCCTGGCAGGCGGAAGGACTGACCGCGGCCGAGATCGTCGCCCTGGCGGACGGGCCGCTGCGCGCCAGGATCGAGGCGGAGACCAACCTGTGGGCCGCAGCGCCGTACCGGACCCTGTCGGCGGACGAACGGGACACTCTGCACGGCGGCCTGCTGAAACTGGTCTGAGCGCGCCGCTCACCGAGCCCGGTTTCCCTCTGGTTTTCCACGCGGCGACGCCAAGGTTCCAAAATGCCACCTCCCGGTAATCGACGGGTAGGCGCACTATGGTCGTACTTCTCAACAGGAGGCACCGTGGAACAGGAACTGCCCGGCGGTGCGAGGCTGATCGTCGGGATCGACGAGTCGCCGTCATCGCGCTGGGCGCTCGCCTGGGCCATCGGCGCGGCCAGGCTGCACCGGATGGCCCTGGTCGCCGTGCACGTCAGCCGCGCGCCCGTCCACCCGTTCCCTGAGGCGCTGCCCGTGCAGCACGCCATCAGAGCGGGCGAGGAAGCGCGCTGCTCAGAGGTGATCACCGGCGTGTTCGACGACGTCGCGGGCGGAGTGCCCGAGGATCTCACGACGGCGGTGGTCGGCCGGGTCGGCGACCCCGGCTACCACCTCGTGGATCTGGCCCGCGAGGGTGACCTGCTGGTGCTGGGGCGGGGGAGGCGCGGGCTGTTCAGCCGCATCTTCATGCCCTCGACCAGCATGTACTGCGCCCGGCACGCCCGCACCACCGTAGTGATCGTGCGACAGCCGACGTCGCCGGACGACCCGGAGATGTCAGGGGAGCGGGCTCGCGGGTTCTGGAGCCGCCGACATCCGTGACCGCAGCAGGCGCAGCCCCTCGGGGATGGCGTCCTTCGCGATCGCGCCGTAGCCCAGCACCAGGCCGGCCTGGGCCGGGGCATACCCGCAGTACGCCTCCAGCCGCTCCACCGCCACCTCCGGCGCGGGACGTACGGACACGCCGGGCGCGAGGCGGGCACACAGGTGCAGCCCCGCCGTGGACGGCACCGGCAGCAGCCGCTCGTCGGCCGCCAGCGCCTCGGCGACCAGGGCGTGCCTGGCGGCGTACTCACGGGTGGCCTTCCTGATGTGCCTGGCCAGCAGGCCCTCGTCGATGAAGCGGGCCAGCGCCGCCTGCGTCGGCACCTCTCCGTGCCAGTCCGACAGCCGCCTGGCCGCGCGCAGCGCCGGCCCGAGCGAGGCGGGCGCCACCAGGAAGCCGAGCCTCTTGGAGAACGAGCCCACATAGACGACGCGGCCCGCCCGGTCGAGGCTCTGGAGGGGTTCGAGCGGGCGCTCGCCGAAACGGAACTCGCTGTCGTAGTCGTCCTCGATCACCACCGCCCGGCGGCGTTCCGCCCAGGCCAGCAGGGCAGCGCGGCGGGTCAGGGACATGGGCGTGCCCAGGGGGAACTGGTGCGACGGCGTGACGTACACGATGCGGGCGGAGCCGGGGATGGCCCGCACGTCGATGCCCTCGGCGTCCACGGGCACGCCCGCCACGCGCGCACCGAGCGAACGGAACAGCAGGCGGGCGGGCGGATAGCCCGGCTCCTCGACGGCCACCGTGTCGCCCGGCTCGATCTAGACCCGGCCGACGAGGTCGAGCGCCTGCTGGGCGCCGCCCGTGATGAGCACGTCGCCGGGGCCCGCGCGGGTCGCCCGGCGGGTGAAAGGCCTCGACGACGCCTCCGCGTCGGTGCGGCACGCGGGGCTGGTGATGTTCGGGGCGTGCGCGGTGTTCGCGTTGAGCCCGTACGGGTGGGTGTTCCTGCTCGTGGCGACTGGCCTGCAGGTGCTCGCCGAGATGCTGCTCGCGTCGGGGGCCTGGGAGATCAGCTTCGCGCTCGCCCCCGACGACCGGCAGGGCCAGTATCAGGGTTTCTTCGGCACGGGCGCGCCCGTGGCCAGGACGCTCGGGCCCGTCGTGCTCACCACGCTCGTGCTCGACGGCGGGACGCTCGGGTGGCTGCTGCTCGGTGGCGCGTTCGCGGCGGCTGGCGCCGCGATGAGGCCGGCCGTCGCCTGGGCCTGCAGGCCCAGCCCGCCTGAACGGGCGGCTGGGATATGGCGAGACGCGGGCCTCCCGGGGGTGTGTGGCGGCGGGCGCCGCGTTCAGGCCTGACCGGCCAGCTCATAACCGGCCTCCTTCACCGCCGCGGCGATCAGCGCAGTGTCGACGGGGCCGTCACTGCCGACCGTCAGCAGGCCATCCGCCAGGTCGACCTCCACGGACGTCACTCCCGCCACCTCGCCGACCTCCTCCTTGACCGAACTCACGCAGTGGCCGCAGGTCATGCCGGTGACGGTGTAGGTGGCGGTGCTCATGGCGATCTCCTCAGGAGGTGTGCGATTGTTTCGATCACCGTACCCCCCTACGGTATCGCGATGCAGCCGGACGCGGACATGTTCGTTCTGAGCCAAACAGCCCGTACAGCGCCCCGCCAGCCCTGCCTGCCCCGCACCCGCACCTGGACCCGCACCAGCGCCCGGATCAGCAACCACAATGCGACCCGCAAGCGGCTGGCAAGCGCGCCCACCTCGGGTTACGCTCCTCCCGGGCACACGTCCACCAGGGATCAGGCTCGCCAGCCTCCTCCCCGCGAGCACGAGCTGACCTCCGGCACGGACGTTTCGCGCATCCGCGCCGGATATTTGGCATGATCGAGCTGTTGCCTATGAGGGCTGCCGATAGATGGTTGTCAGAAGTTCGTCCGAGATGGGGCAGTATTCGGGGTCCCACCTGGGGCTGAACACTCGTCCATCGCACATTCCACACATCCGCAACACAGGTAGCGCAGCCATCCCTTGCTAGGCTGCTTGTCAACCGTTGGGTCTCACCCCGGCAGGTGAGGCCGTCGAAGAAGTGGGGTCACACCGTGAAGAAGCTGCTCGTTCTGGCGCTGATCGCCCTTGGGGGGTTGCTGATCTGGCGTAAGGTGCAGGCCGACCGCGCAGAGCTTGATCTCTGGACCGAGGCGACCGGCAGCGAGAACTAACCGACCGGCGAGGCGATGAGTGACGTCGTCCCCATCAAGCTGGTGTGCCTGGACCTGGCAGGCACCACAGTCGGTGACATCGCCATGGTCGAGCGCGCCTTTGCGGAGGCGATCGCGACCCAGGGCATAGTGCCCGGGACCGGGGCTTACGCGCGTGCCATGGTTCACGTGCACCGGTCCCGGGGATGTCCCACGATCGATGTCTTCCGCGGGATCTTCCCCGGGAACGAAGCCCAGGCCCAGGCGGCGAACCTGACGTTCGAACGCTCCTACGAGGGCGCGTTGGAGCGGGCAGGTCTGACGCCCATGCCCGGAGTTATGGAGGTCCTCGACAAACTCCGTGGCAACGGCATCAAACTGGCCCTGATCACCGGCTTCAGCCGCGTCACCTTGAGCCGCGTCCTGAGCGTGCTCGGCTGGCACGACAAGATCGACCTGGCCATCTCCCCGGAAGACGCCGGCGGTCGCGGCCGCCCCTGGCCCGACATGGTGCTGCACGCAGTCCTCCGCACGGAGGTGGCGGACGTACGGCACGTGGCCGTGATCGGCGACTCGGAGAACGACATGTTGTGCGGCACGCGAGCCGGGGCGTCGATCGTGGCGGGCATCCTGACGGGCGTCCACAGCCGGGAGCGCCTCCTGAAGGGCGGCGCCACCCACCTCCTCGACTCGATCGCAGACTTCCCGAGCTTGGTGTTGAGCGACGACCTCGGCACGACGCAGGTGGCTTCGTCGGCCCGGTAAGCTATCTTCGTCGAAGGGGCCTTAGCTCAGTTGGCAGAGCGCCTGCTTTGCAAGCAGGAAGTCAGGAGTTCGAATCTCCTAGGCTCCACCAGGAAAAACACCCCGCCACTGATCTTGTGACGGGGTGTTCGGGCCATTAACGGGCCATTAACCATCCTGCCCCAGCCTCTTTCTCTCGGCCTCCACCCGAGCGCTGAGCGCATCCGCGATCCGCTGGTCGGCGTCCTTGGTGGCGTGCTGGTAGATGAGCGCCGCCCGATCGCTGTCGTGCCCCATCCGTGCTTTGAGATCGGCCAGGCTCGCCCCTGACTGCGCGGCGAGTGTGTTGCCCGTGTGGCGAAGGTCGTGGAAGTGCAGGCCGGCGAGCCCCATTTCCTTCAGCGCCTCGCTCCACTTCGCGGCACGCCGGAAGTTGCTTCCCCGCAGGAACCCGCCCAGCTTGCCCAGGAACACGAAGGCGTCCTCTTCTGACTCGACGTAGGACGCGAGATGTTCGGTGAGCGCCGGAACGATCACTGCGGGGATGCCGACGATACGACGACCGGCTTTGGACTTGACCGGGCACAGGCGCATCTCCCCGCCGTCCAGCTCGATGAGCTGTTCCCGCACCCGGACCGTGCGCGCCACCAGGTCGAGATCATGGCGTCGAAGCGCGATCACCTCACCCCACCGCAGGCTGGCGAACGTGGCCAGCAGGATCAGCGCTCGAAACCGCCTGTCCGCCATCCGGTCGGCGAGCTCGAACACCTGAGACACCGTGATCACGGGACGCTCGGGCGTGTGCTCATTGTCGGCGCCCTTGATCCGGCAGGGGTTGCGGCTGATCAACTTGTCCTCTTCCGCCGCCGTCATCAGAACGGCCCGCAGGAACCGGTACGCCTTGGCGACCGTCGAGACCGATACGCCCTGCTCCAGCCGTTCGGACCGCCACGCGCGGATCATCTGGGTGGTCAGCTTGCCGACCTGGACACCGCCAAGGGTCGGCATGATGTGCCGCTCCAGCAACCACGTGTAGTTCTCGATGGTCTTGGGGCGCAGGCCGGGACGTTCCTTGATCCACGCTCGCGCGTAGTCGCCCACCAGGACCTTGCCGCGATCGGGATCCGTCCAGTCGCCTGAGATCATCTGGGCCTCGATGATCGTGAGCGCACGGTCGGCCTCGGTCCTGGTGGCATAGGTCGTGGCGCCGGTCCGCAGACGCCCGTCCGGTCCCGGATAGCGAATCTGGAACCGGCCGGACTCGCGCTTGCGGATATTGCCGAAACGTCGGTGACCGTCTTTGTTGGCCATCAGGCAGCCCTCCCTTTGACGGTGCTGGTGGTCATCGGCGTGACGGTTCCGGCCACGACGAAGGCGATCAGTGCGGACTCGCGGATACGGACGTGGCGTCCGACCTTCACGAATTCGATCCGGCGTTCCGCTATCAGCCGGCGGACGAAGCGCACGGAGGTGTTCAGCGCATCGGCCGCTTCGTCAACGGTCAGCAGTTGATCCATGTCTCTCCTTCCTTCACGCGGCCTGCGGAGTTGCCGAAAGATCTTGTCCGGTTGCTCTGGCTTCCAGCTCTCGGAGGTGGGCTCGCCAGCGTTGCCGTTCGTGGATGGAGCGGAGGAGCCGTACGGCCAGCGGTGGCACGTTGGCGTCTCCGGCTGGGACGGGTCGCCAGATGTAGCGGTGTGGGTCGGTGGGTTCGTCGGTCTGGCCGAGGGCTTCCAGGACCCAGGTGCGGCGGTCTTGCTTGTGCTCGGCCAGGGTCTTGTTGGACCACTTGCGGGAGACGAGGACGCGGCGTCCGGCGTAGCCGAGGTGTTCGGGTTTGTGTGCCTTGGAGCGGCACCGGCCGGGGGCCATCCCGATTTTGGCGTTTTTGGGCTGGATGCCGTAGCGCAGCCAGTTTGGGCAGGTGGGGGAGCAGGGTTCGTAGCGGAGGGTGTCGAGCATGCGGGCGGCGTGCTCGCGTTGGGCCTTGCGGCCGTCGAGGGTGTCGCCGATGGACTTGGTCAGGTACTTGGACAGGTAGCGGATGCACTGGTCGGCGTCCGGGGTTCCGGCGAGGACGCCTTGCACGTCTACCTGTTCGCCGAAGCGCAGCACGTGGAGGGGTTCGGCGTCCTCGTCCAGGGCGTAGAGGGCTTCGTCCCAGGTGGGCAGAACCTCTCCGGTTGCTGGGTCGAAGTAGCCGGCCTCCTCGTCCCAGACGGGCAGATGATCGCCGTCGAAGCGGACCTCGTCGGCCTGTGGCCACCACACCTGGTGGTAGGTGGCGGCGGCGATCTGCTTGATCTCCGCGCGTGGCAGGGTGCCCCTGATGGCCATGTGCAGGTGCGGGGCCAGCCGCTTCTGAGGTTCGACGGCGGCGAAGTACTGCACGTCATAGCCCGCGACCCGGCGTAGGTTCTGCACGAAGCGGTCGACGAGCTTGGAGAAGTGCAGCGCGTCACGAGCGGCGCGCCGGTAGTCGTAGGTGTCGGAATCGATGGGGACGCCGTCACGGACCCTGCCGTAGCTGGGCAGGGTGAGCGTGACGAACAGGGACGGCCGGTAGGTCTTGCCGTCCGTGCCTTGGAAGGTGCGGCCGAGGGTGGTGTTGGTCATCTTGCGCTTGGGCAGGTCAGGTGCGTCCTGCCGTCGCCGGGTCGATCGGGTGCGCTTGGGCACCGCGGATCCGGTGACGCTGCCCCGCATGCCAGCGTTGTTGATCTCGTCGTCGAGGCCGGACAGGACGGCGTCCAGGTCGGTGGTGTCGTCGCCGGCCTGCTCGGCGGCGTCACGCTTGGCTTGCATGTCGGCGCGGAACTCGACGAGCCAGCGTTGTTCCTCGTTCGGTTGGTCCGGGGTGATGGTGGGTTCGGTGTCGAGGTGCCAGCCTTCGCGGCATTGGGCCATGCGGAGCTGCCGGTTGCGCTTGGCGCAGGGCGGGCACTTGCTGTCGAGGACGGCCCCGCACGGAACGTCGATGACCTCGGACTCGCCGGTGACGGTGTCGAGCCGCCGCAGCGGGACGGGCCTGATGCAGACGCCGTACTGCTTGGCGACCTCTTCGAGTACGTCCCGGGCTATCGGCATGGCTTGGCGGACGGCCCGGGGGAGAGCGCGGTCGTGCGGATGGGTCATACGGACCTCCCTTCGTCGGAGTCGGTGAGAATTCGCGCGCTCTGTCCGCACTCGCGGCACTCGACCAGGGCGCGGGCCGGGTCGAGCCGCAGAGCGTTCAGGGTGTGGCAGGCGGAGCAGCGCAGGCCCTCCAGGGCGTGGGCGAGCGTCATCGGTCCTCACCTCCGGTGAAGGTGTCGGCCATGGCGCGGATGTCGGTGTCGGAGACGTAGGCGGCGCGGACCCGAATGGGGTCGGGGCTGGCATCCAGCCGGATGTAGCCGACGCCCGCGCCCAGCTCTGGAACCGGTGAGATGTGGTCAGCGAGGGCGCCTCTGTCGCGTGCGCCGTCGCCGAGGACCATGTCCACCTGTTCCGACTCGTCGAGCCGCAGGGCGATCTTGTCGGGGAAGAGGTTGCGGATGTTCAAGACCTCTTTGCGCGGGTCCTGGAGGGCGGCCAGGACGCCGACGCCGACCGCGCGTCCCTGGGTGGTGAGCGTGGCCAGCGCGGCGGAGATGCGCTGCCGGAGTTGCCGGTCGGACTGGTAGGCGGTCAGGAACGCCACCTCGTCCACCACGACCAGGACGAACGGGTCATCGACGGTGGGTGTGTGGGAGCGCTGCAGACCGGCGAACCGAGCCGCCCGTTTCTGCATGACGCACACGGCTTCGTCCAGTAGGTCGGCGCACTCCTCGGGAGTGGCCGCGTACCTGGGGCCGAACAGGTCGCGTCCGTAGGACAGCTCCATCAGTTTGGGATCGAGCGCCCACAACTCGACCAGGCCCGCACGGGCGGCGGGGAGCATGGCGCGGATGACGGACCAAATGATCGACCCCTTGCCGGCCCCGGTCGCGCCCGCGACGAGGACGTGTGTGCCGTGGACCTTGAGCCGCCATGGCCGCCCGTCCTCGCACCGGCCGATCTCCACCGGGCCGACGGTCGGCTCTTCTGGGACGGGAAGTGCTGGCAGTGGGTCGGAGAGGGGATCGTTGCGCGGGAAGGTGAGGGTGAGCCGTCCGGCTTGGGACAGCGCGACCCGGCATGACTGTGCGCCGAAGCCTTGGGCCAGGTGGTCGGTGCGGTCGGCCCAGTCCTTGACTGCCTGGCCTTTGAGCATGCGGACGGTGACTTGGTCGGCCCAGGAGGTGCAGGTGACCTTGCCGAGTCGGGGCAGGTAGTCGCGGCCTCGGAGGTGACGGCCGAGCCCGGAGACGATCATGACGGGTTGCCAGTGACGGCGGTAGATCCAGATGAGTCGCCACCAGGCCAGCAGCCGGTAGCCGACCCAGCGAGTGAAGGCCGCCCGGTCGATGAACGCCCACGACACAAGGCCCAGGACCACGATGCCGATGAGAGAGACGGCCGGTGGCCAGCCGTAGACGTAGCAGACAGCCCCCAGAATCGCCGGGATGGCGGTGGCGATGGGGTGACGCCAGATCGTGCGGACGAGTCCGGCGAGGATGCGCCAGACGAGGATGACGATGGTGAGGATGGCGGGTGTGGTGACGACGGCCGGGCGGAAGACGACGGCCGTGTCGGGCGTGGTGGAGACGAGGTTGCGCGCCTCGTCGCCAGGTAGCCGCTTGAACATAAGCTGGGAACCTTCCGTGATTGAGCAAGTCAGGGGAGAAAGTGAGGGGCCGCCGGAAGTTGCCGCTTCTGGCGGCCCCGCCTGCTTTCAGGCCGCCGTGTCGGTGGCGTCCTTGTCGGCCAGCTGTTCGGCGTGCAGCTGCTCGCAGTCGGCCAGGTAGCGAGCGGCGGCGTTGAAGATCTCCCGAGCGTTGGCCAGGTCGGTGTCGGTGACCGGTCCGGCCCCGGTGGTGGAAATGTGCACGTCGGCCTCGTGCGTGCTGAACTCCAGGTACGGGCGCGGGCTGCTGAGCAGCAGTCCGGCACGCACCTTCAGGCGCGGCGTGTGGAAGGAGATCCCGACGTGCGGCTCACAGCCGGGATGCATGGACAGGGTGAGGTAGGTGTACGGGCCGAGGGTCATGCCGCGACCCCCGTGCCGTCGGCCAGGCCGTGAAGGCTGCGCTCCAGCGACCGGGCGAAACGCGATGCCTCGCGGGCGAGCTGACGCGCGAACTCCAGGTCTTCCACCGTCGCGGGACCACGGGTGGTGACCAGGACGGAGGTAGCACCGAAGTCGAGCGCCAGAACGGGCTCACGGCGGGCATACGGGTGGGTGAGAGTGCGGGCGGCATGCCCGGTGGTCAACCGGATCACACTCGAACGCGGAGTACGGCGACGGGTCATCAGGCGGCGTCCTTTCCGGCCGAAGCCTTGCTCTGAACGGGCTGGCTGGTCTGGCGAGGCGCGTGCATCTCACGCACCTTGATCGAGTACGCGAGACGGCCGGCGGCGTTGACGTACGGGGTGACGGTGATGCCGTCGAACTCGACCGGCGTGAACGGCAACCCCGCCATCGGGGACGGCGGGACCGGCTGAACCGGGGCCAGGATCTTGACCGCCACCGTTTTCTGGGCGGGCTTGAGGGTCGGGTCACCGTCCATGACTGCGACCTGCCAGACCAGCTCTGCGGTTCGCTTGTCGCGGGCCTGCACGAACCGGCCGCCTGCGGAGGCGTCGAAGTCCTTGACGGGTTCGACCTCGCCGACGATGTAGCAGCCGTGCGGGAAGACCATGGCGAAGGTGACGGGGATGGGGCCTTGCAGAGCCATGAGGCTCTCCTCTCTTGACTGACTGACACTTGACCTATCAAGTGATGCTCTGAGAGTAGGCCGCTCAAACTTGCTACGTCAAGTGACTAGGCGGGTGGTGACGGACCTCTTACCGAACCGGTAGCGACAAACGCCCGCAAAGTCGGATGATCAGGTACGTGTACGTGAGGTTCCAGAGCCCCGCCCCGAACGCGCGAGGCGTCCACCCTGGCGTGTTCGGCCTCATCAACGTCCTCGCCAAACACGGTCAGCTCTCGCCGGAGGAGGAACGCTTCAAGGAGGAGAACCACGCTTGGTTCCACGCGAACCTGGTCGATCCGAGCGACGTCGACCCCCACGTCTACGGTCGCACGCTGAACCCGAAGGCTACAGCTTGGTTCAAGTCGACCGCGACACATCTGCTCGAACGGCTGCCCGGCTACCTGGCGATCCTCGCCGCCCACGGTGTCGCATGCGTGCGCGTAGAGGAGATCGACCCCGGCACAGTGATCTACGACGATCCCCATCAGGTCGTCGTGGTGCCCTACGCCACCGGGTAGGCGTCCTCCAGCTCGTGCCGGTCGGCCGGAAGCAGCACCTCGACCACGGCCAGCGGACGCCCCGAGGCGTCACGGACCGCGCCGAACACGGCCAGCAACGGCACGTTCTTCGGCATGCCGAGCTGCTTGGCCTCCTGGGCGGTGGGCATGCGCGCGGTGATCTGCTCCACGATGTGATCGAAGCGCACCCCCTTGCGCATCGTCAGATGGTCCCGAATGCCCTGAGGCAACGGCTCGCCACTGGTCAGATCGGTGCCCTCTGACAACTCCAGCGGCAGCCACAGCGAAACCAGCTCACTCGGCTCGCCCTCCCGTAGCACCACCCGCCGGCGCAGGAACGCCTTGCTCTTGGGCGCCGTCTTCAGCAGCGTCGCCACCCGGTTGGGCAGGCTCACCGCGCCGGCCTCGACCAGCTCACCAGGGTTGTCGGTCTCCGGACTGGTCAGATACGCCTGACCGGGCCTGTTGGACTCCACCGACGCCATCGCGGGACGGCCGCGTACGAAGCGGCCCTTGCCCTGCTGCGACTCGATCCAGCCCTGCTCACGCAGCACCCGCAGCGCCGCGACCACCGTGGGCCGGGACACGCCGAACTCCTGGATCAGCTGATGCTCACTGGGGAGCAGGGAGCCGGGCGGGTAGGTTCCCGACTCGATACGCCGTTGAAGGGCCTGCACAAGCTGCGCATACTTCGGCGGCACGGACTCTAGCGACATGATGACCGTCCAACACCCGACAGGTTGTTTTACCAAGTTTGAGCGTAGCCTGGCCTAGCGCACCGTGTCCACGTCACGGCACAAGCCCACACGAGATGATGGTCCGGCAGACAGTCGGCGGAGGGACCAGGGGCGGACCCCTCATCCGGGCGTGGACTCGACCGTCCGCCGGGCGGTGAGACGCGACGGGGAAGGGGGTAAGCCGCCCGATCCCCTCGATCGGGTGCCGTCACTGCCCCGCCGCGCCTGCCTGCTACTTGGCGACGTACTCCGCCAAGACGTTCGCAGCGCCCTTCACGTCATCGACCGGATGACGCTTCTCGGCGTTCTGCCACGAGTAGTGGGTCCCGCCGTAGCCGACAAACACCCATACCGGCAGCCCGTGCTCCAGACGGTGCACCATGAGCGCACTGTTGTTGTCGCGCAGTTCGGCCCGGACGCGCAGGCTCACGAGTTCGTCGCGCAGCCGGATGAGGGCGTTCGCCTCGTCCTGCTGGCCGAAGCCGTTCATAGCCGCCTGCATGATCGAATTCATCTCACGCTCCCTTCGCCCTGGCCGTCGCCGAGGCAGTCGAGACACTTCCGCTCCCCAATCCGTTCCGCCTCCTCCCCGTCAGTGCTGATCAGGAGAGCGCGGCGCGAGCTTGTGAGCTTGTAACCACGTCCCCGGCACGCAGGGCAGGGGCTTGCCTCGCAGTTCTCATCTGGCCGGGTCACCGTCGCCATCTCCTCGCGAGTCGTTTCCGGTACTTCCTGCGGCGGAAGTCCGCTTCACTTACGTTGTTGATTGATGGCAAGTCCACCGGCCAAGCAGAATGAGGGGACCCGCCGACAGGCCCCCCTCTTAACCCCTTTTCGATCTCCGCTCGGAAAGAAGGCCAGAAATGCCCGAAGCGACACCAAATGAGCGACTTCGGAACTGGCGCCAGAATGCCGGTTTGACCCGAGCCGAAATGGCCAAAATGGTCAACCTCAGCAAGAGCGGAATGAAGCACGCCCTGACCTGCGACGAGGAACGCCTACGCCGCTGGGAAGCAGGCGAAGTCACCTGGCCCCGCGAGCCCTACCGGCTGGCACTGACCGAGGTCACCCACCTCGACCCGGAAGACCTGGGCTTCACCCCCACCAGACGCGCACGTACGCTCACAAAGACCTCCACAACGGTCGATAGCGTCACAAAGGCACCGAGCGTTGTGGATCTCGTCGGACCAGAGGAGGACGAGGACGTGCGACGCCGTGAATTCGTCGGCCTGACCGGAGCAGCCCTCTTCAGCGCCGTACTCACCCCACAGGGAACAACCCGACCCGCGGACCTCGACATCGAGAAGATCGCCGCCACACTTGTCGACTACGCCACCCCGCCAGACGGCCCCATCAACCTCGCATCCCTCGCCGACGCCGTCTCGGCCGCCAAACGCAACTACCAGGCCTGCCGGTACGCCCAGGTGACCACCAAACTGCCCGCCCTCCTGCGCAAACTCCGCGCCGCCTGCACCTCCCTGCACGGCGACGACCGGCTACGAGCCCACACCCTGGCCGCCGAGGCCTACCACGTCACCGCCTCCATCCTGCTCAAACAGGAAGACAAAGGCCTCGCCTGGCTCGCCGCAGACCGCAGCGTCCAAGCCGCACACGCCAGCCAGACCCCGCTCATGATCGGATCCAGCTCCCGCATCATCACCCACGCCCTCATGGACGGCGGACACCACCTCGCCGCCACCGACACCGCACGCGGCGCAGCCCAACGCATGGACGCCGACCTGTCCACACCCTCCCCGGACGACCTGTCCATCTACGGATCACTGCTGCTACGCGGTGCCATCGCCGCCGCCAGCACCGGCAACCGCCACAACACCGCCGAACTCCTCGACGAAGCCGCCGAAGCAGGAACCAGACTCGGCCACGACGCCAACCACATGTGGACCGCGTTCGGCCCCAACAACGTCCTGTGCCACCGCGTCAACGTCGCCCTGCGCCTCGGCGACGCCGGCACCGCCATCGACTACGCCCGCCAAGTCGAACTGGACCAACTCCCCATCAACGAACGCAAAGCCACCCTGCTCCTCGACACCTCCCGCGCCTTCCTCATGCGCAACCAGCACGACCGAGCCCTGCACATCCTGCGCGCCGCAGGCGAGATCGCCCCCGAAGAAGTCACCGGCCGCCCCACAGCCCTCCGGCTCGTACGTGACATCCTGGCAACCGCCCCGATCAGCGTCCGCCGCGAAGCCCGCGACTACGCGGCAACCCTGGGAGTCAACGCGTGACCCAACCCGGCAAGGTCCTCTACATCATCGTCTGCGCCGCAGGACCCGCCCCCGACGTCGGCCGCCTCGTCACCCTCGCCCAAGACGCCGGCTGGACCGTCCAAATCATCGCCACCCCGCCCGCACTCGACTTCATCGACATTGCCGAACTGGAGAAGCAGACCGGCCGCCCCGTCCGCAGCCAGTACCGCAAACCCCACGAACCCAAATCACCCCGAGCCGACGCCATCATCGTCGCCCCCGCCACCTACAACACCATCAACAAATTCGCCCAAGGCACCGCCGACACCTACGCACTCGGCGTCCTCTCCGAAGCCCCAGGACTCGGCATCCCCGTCGTCATCCTGCCCTTCGTCAACACCGCCCTCGCCTCACGCGCCCCCTTCCAACGCAGCGTCGACCAGCTCCGCGCCGAAGGCGTACACGTCCTGATCGGCCCCGGCCAGTTCGAACCACACCCACCAAGCTCCGGCGCCGAACGCATCGACACCTACCCCTGGGCACTGACACTCGAAAACTTGCCGAATTGATCTCTTACGTATCAAGCGGCGGCGCGGCGCGCCGCCGTACCCCCGGCCCTCCGCCCGTCCGCCGTCCGGGCGTGCGGCCTGGGGGCCGGTCCCGAACGGCGGCAGGACACCGGGCCGGGCACCGCACGCCAGCCCCGCCGTACCGACCGAACGCACCGACCGGCGTTGCCGCGCCGCCGCACAGACACAGCCCTTACGATCGCCACGGCATGGTTGGCCACCGTAGCTGGTCGGGGGCGATCGGTGAGCCGTGCTTCGTTCCTCAGCACGGCTCACCGAGCATATGGGTTACGCTTCGCTGCCGAGCTGAGGCGACTACTCGGGATATCTGCACGGATAGTCGATGTTCATCGCAGGGGCACTTGCATTTTTTATGGCACGAAGCCAGTTCGGTGAAGCGTCTTCAGCTGCTCAAGTGTCAGCCTTTGTGTACGGTCTGCAGCTTTGCTTCTCACCCAAGAAAAAATCTTCTGATTTGGCATGTCATTCGGTGTCCCAGCTGTCACGTCATGCCCATCCGACTCCACAATCTTAGCGATCATACGAGCAAGTTCGTGAGGGCCTCCACCGCTGTAACCTACGCCGTATCCGGCTCCTTCCTTCTGTGGCAGGATGTACAGATTGCCGCTGTCGCCACGCACCCAGAACTGGCGTGCTTTCGAGTCGATGATGAACTCACTTAAGCGCTCCCCGTCAGGAAGCGCAATAGGAGCGTAGGTGTAACGCCGCCAGTTTTCGATGTTCCCGCCGACCGTGCGGTAGTGGTGCGCAACGACGGGTAGCCACGTCGCTGGGTCATGGAAGGTCTGCCAGCACACGCAGCCATCCTCCGCAATTGCGGAGGGGGAGTCGGGGTTGTCGTAGACACAAGGATCCCAGAGACGTGGGGCATCCTCCTTGCCTACGAGAGTGACGTGGAGGGCGTTGGGATCGCAAGGAGTCAGCCTTCTGATCCACTCGGCGGCGTATGGGCTGGTGGACTCTTCGATGATTTCGCTTGCATTGATCGCGCTGCCGGGGCCGATGTGCGGCTCGATATAAAGGACGAAGTTCCAGTATCCTCGGCTTGGGTTATACGTGAGGTGCAGGTCGTCCTCGTGATGGTACGGCATCGCGCACCGACTCCTTTCTGATCTCTTGGTGCGGGTATCTGCGTTAAGGGTGTGGGAGCTGACATGGCGGCGCAGTGACACTTCCGACGATTACCCAATGCAACTGCTAAAGAATCTTTAGCCTGAGGCCTGGCGCTCGATCGGTGGCTAGTTCACTAGCTATCCGTATGGGCAAGAGTGATCTGCTCTAAAAACTCTCCTGCTTCCGTTGGGCTTCTGTCGTGGAGGAGGCATGGCTCTATCCAGCTTGTCCGCCGACACGTAGGGGGAAGCGAGGTTGTTGCGGCTAGTCAGGGACTCAGGGTGGTCGGAGCGCCAATGTTCGACCATTGAGAATCTGCTGCGACAAGGAGGCGGCACGGGATAAATCACCAGCCTCCACCGGACTACGCTCAAGAATGCGCTGCGTCACCCGCTGGCCCACCCCCGCTAGCATCACTGCAATGCCGAAGTAGGTAAGCTGCGCCCACCACGGCCCTCCGAACTGATTTTTACCCACCGCGCCCACTACGGCCAGCACCGAGTCAGCCAGTATCCAGATCCAGCCGGTACCCCGCCCTGCCCTCATACCATCAGATAACCCCGGCCTCCTCGAAAGAAGAAGAAACATTTCCATAGCTGAACCCAACCGGTATCGCCGCATCCCGGCATCTAACCGCCGGCTCGTGCCGGGCCGTCCTCCTCATCGCGTGGTTATCCCGGCCGGGCCCGCCGCCCTCAAGGCGTCGCTCCGCGATCAGCTTCGCTGACCCTTGACACTGCGGTCCGTCCCGGGGATGGGCAGCTACGAGGGGGATGGGGATGGACCAGGAAACGGGCCGCCGCGCCCGGTACTGGTCGGGGCAGGTCACCGGCTGATCGTCGGGCCATTAGCGGGCCATTAAGGGTGGTAACCAGGGGGTATTCACGGTCACTCGCGGGATGCCTCCCGTCCAGGTGGCGGCTCCTTCGCCTGAAGATCAGGACGTTTTGCAAGCAGGAAGTCAGGAGTTCGAATCTCCTAGGCTCCACCATCGAAGGGTCCGGGCAGGTGGGCCATGGCTCACCCACCCGTTGCCCGTCTGGATAGTTGCCCGTCGAGTCCCCGCCCCGGTGGTCCTCGCTTCGCTCGGGCTGTCTTCTTGGGGCCGCGCCTGCGGCGCGGACTGGGCCGTGTCTCTTCGATCAGGTCATTCGTTGTTCTGATCATGCTCAGCTGGGAAGAATTGGCGGACGACGAGTGGGCGGTGCTGGAGCCGTTGCTGCCGGTGAGCACAGCGCACATCGGCTCCTGCTGGGGGAGGCGGTGCGTCAGGCGAGGCCCTCGGGCGTTCTCGCGGAGGACTGACCACCAAGATCCACGTTGCTGTGGAGGACTGCTGCCGTCCAATGGCCCTGCTCATCACGCCGGGGCAGCGGGTGGACTGGCCTCAGTTCGAGC
Source organism: Nonomuraea diastatica (assembly GCF_004349015.1). Taxonomy (NCBI): domain Bacteria; kingdom Bacillati; phylum Actinomycetota; class Actinomycetes; order Streptosporangiales; family Streptosporangiaceae; genus Nonomuraea; species Nonomuraea diastatica. Next base: position 358 of record NZ_SMKP01000168.1, on the reverse strand, counting down.
TGGACATGGACAAGATCCAGCCCGAAAGCTCCGAGTGCCTCGGCAATAGTTCATGGCTCTTCCGTTCCTAGCAGGTCCTGGACCGAGTGCGCGATCAAAGCGACTGCCAGCGGCAGAGGACACCGAGCTGGAGCGATATCCGTTCACGCGCCCGCCCACTGCGGACGGGTTACTGGACCTATGGTGAGTAGGTGATCAAGGTTTTCGAAATCTTCGGGCTTACAGGTGTACCCCGCGTTCCGCAGATGTGTAGCGAGAAAGGCACACAGATCTGCGGTCTGAGCTGCGGAAACGCTTGCGGGCACGCTGATGCGGCGTGTCACTAGGCGTGAGTGTTGTGCCTGGTCAGGCGTCTGCG
>NZ_SMKP01000167.1:0-24833 GCF_004349015.1 Nonomuraea diastatica | reverse complement strand
GCCCCCGCCTTCACCGACGAGCCCCGCCTCACCTTGGCCAGCCCCTCCGACGTCCTCGCAGCCGTCCCCTACTTGGTGGGTTTCCACCCGAAGGCCTCCCTCGTGGTGATCGGCATCGACCACGGCGCGACCAAGGTCGTGGCCCGGTGGGGTCTCCCGCTGGAGTCCGGCACCCTCGACCCGCTGGCCCCCCTCTTGCAGCGGGAGAGCGTCACAGAGATCGTGATCATCGGCTACGGTCCCGGCGACGTGGTCACCCCGGCGGTCGACGAGGTCAGGCGGCTGGCTCCGCGGGCCGGCGTCCACGTGGGAGAGGCGCTCCGTGCCCATGAGGGCCGCTACTGGTCCTACATCTGCGACGTCCCCGGATGTTGTCCCGCGGAAGGCACCCCCTATGACCCGTCCACCAGCGAGATCGCCGCCGAGGCGACGGTCCGGGGCCTGGTGGCCCTGCCCGACCGCGAGGCGCTGGAGCGCACGCTGGCCCCTGTCACCGGCCCGGTGCGCATGGCGATGCACCGCGCCACGTCCCACGCGGTCGCGGAGGTCAGGGCCGGGCTCACCGCCACCCCAGACGTCGACGCCTACGCCCGGCAGTTCGTCTCGGAGGGCCTGGCCAGGGTTCGGTCGGCGGTGCGGACCCACGCCGGGGGCGGCCGCCTCGACGACGCCGAGGCCGCCAGGCTCGGCCTGGACCTGGCGATCATCCGCGTCCGCGACGAGGCATGGACCCTCATGGACGAATCCCACGCACCCCTGTGGAAAGATCTGACGCGCAGGCTGGAGCCGCGCTTCACGCCGCCGGCCGCCTCCCTCCTGGCCATGGCGTCCTGGCGAGGAGGAAACAACGTCCAGGCCACCATCGCACTCGAGCGCGCCCTGGCCGTCGACCCCGGCTACTCGATGGCCAACCTCCTCATGCACGCCCTGCAGAACCTGCTCTCCCCGAGCGTCCTCCGAAACCGTCTGCCCACCCCGGCCGAGCTCGACGCCGCCATGGGGCCCGTACACGCGGCGTGGCTGCTGCCCCTCGTCAACGTGCTCGACGACGAGGCCCCGCCCCCACCACGTGAATGATGCGCCCCCGCCGTTCGCCGCCTCGACGACAACGCACCGCCCCACCGTCGGCCGGCGCACCGCCGTCGACCACCGCCGTCAGCAGCGCCGCCGCCCGTGAGTGCCCTCTCGTCAACGGCGATGTACGCCCGGCGACCGTGTGCGGTGGCGCGGGCGGTCACCGGACGGGTGCCCATCGCACGTTCGCATGCCGTCACCGACCGCGGTTGCCGACATTCGGCATTCCGGACCGCGGCATCCCGGACTGCGGCATTTGACGCCGCCGCATCCGGCACCGTCACGACGAGGGGTGTGCTGAGAGATCTGCACATCCCAGACCAGCACGACCAGGCACGACAAGCACGACCAGTGCGGCAGTGGGCCAGCGCGGGCTGTGGCCGGTGGGAACGTAGAATCAGCGCTGTGACCTGCTCATCCACGTGAGAATGCCAGCATGTCTGGCCCTCAGCCGCTTGGCGAATCAGGGGAAAGGGGGAATTCCGGTTATTTCGGTTAGGGGGTGTCCTCCTCACGGCGGCGGCGCTCGTTGTAATCACGCATCCGCCGCGGATATCCAGTGAGCTGAACGTCGTACACCGGCAGGGCAAGATTTCGAGCGACCTTGCGAATGACTGCCGGTGAGCCGACTCTTCGCCTGGTCCACTCGCCGTCGTCGGCCACCGCCACAGCGGTCGTGTCGGTGGCGAAAGTCTCTGGCTCGACGTAGAACTCGACGCCACGCCGCGATCGGGCAAAGGCGATGAGCGCTTCGATGTCGGCGTCTGTCGCCTCACGGTCGAACTTTGCGACTTTGGGGCCGCGCAGCCGACGCAGGCCGTAGCGGTCGCGCCATCTCATGAATCCTTTTTATACGATCTGGAGGCTCCGCGTCGGGGATGATCTAGGGGACAGATCGGGGATTCTCCGGATAGCACCCTGGGCCTCGAGAACGCAGTATGGGGGGAGACCGTTCGATGCTCACCGAGGGAGAGGCATGGCCATGATGGCTGGGGTACCGACAACCCCTGGGCCGGGACAGGTGCCGCCAGCTCAACTGCGCGTCACCACCCAGGACCGAGAGCACGTGGTGGAGCACGTCAAGGCCGCCTACGCGGAGGGCCGCTTCGACAAGTTCGAGTTCGACGACCGGCTGGAGCGCGCGATGACGGCGCGCACGCACGGCGATCTGATGCCCATTATGACCGAGATCTACGGCACCCAGGTCGTGCCCAAGCTCGGTCCTCCTCCCGCGGCTGAGGTTCGCCACGAGCGTGCGCCGGAGAGCAACGAACGCCTCGGCGCGGCCATCGGCCACATGGTGCTGCTGCTCGGCGTACCGATCGTGGCCCCGCTGATCCTGCTGCTCACCGGGGGCAAGACCTCCCCCTACATCCGCCGCCAGGCGCTGGAGGCGCTCAACTTCCAGATCACGCTCGTAGGGGCGTCGATCTTGCTGCCCTTCACCATCATCGGCGTCGTGCTGGTGCCGATCATCTGGGTCGTGGCCGTGGTCCTCGCGATCGTCGGCGGCGTCTCGGCCCTGACGGAGGGCAACTTCCGTTACCCGATGACGCTCCGCCTGGTCAAGTGACACGACGTCTCGTCTCGCTTCTTCTGCGTGCGCCCCGCCGAGGCCCTGACCTCTGCGGGGCGCCTTGGCGTCCTCCCCGGCGTACACCCGTCGGAAGGCTTCCCGGCCGAGGCGCCGGCCGGCCGGGCCTGGGTCGGTCATCGCCCTGCCGCTGATCGGCTGTACCCAAGATCAGCGGGCCAGGACCTGATACCTGACCTTCATCACACCGGCACTGATGTTGCCGATGGCGGCGAAGGCGGCTCTGGACAGGTCGAGGCAGCGGCCGCCGATGTACGGACCGCGGTCGTTGATGCGGACCGTGACCGCCTCCCTATTGGCCGGGTTGATCACGCGGACCTTGCTGCCCAACGGGAGGGTCTTGTGCGCGGCGGTCATCGCCGAGGGATCGAAGCGCTCGCCGCTGGCCGTCATCTGAGGGTCGCCATAGTACGAAGCACCGCACTTACCGGACGACAACACGCGGAATGCGGGCTTCGAGGAGTGCGTCTTCGGCTTGGGAGTTCCGGGCTTGGCCGTCTCCTCTGATTCGATCTTCGCTCCCGACCCTCCGGCTTCAGCCTTCGCCCGGCGCTCCCGGGAGTCCGTCTTCGCGCCAGGGCTCGGGGTCGCCGTCACCGGCCCGGACCCCTGGGAGCCGGTGTCACCACCGGAATCAGGGGATGTTGTCGTCTCCGGGTGGGCCGCCGGGGTCGTGGAGGCGGGGGACGGGCGCGAGTTGTGCCGGCGGGCGGCTTCGTCCGGGGTGGTGGCCTGGCCGGGAGCGGTGCCCATCGTGCGCCGGTAGGAGTCGTCGTTGCCGAAGGCGGCCCAGGCGGTCGTCGAGGCGGCGCAGACGACGGCGGCGCCGGCTGCGACGGCGGTCCACCGCTTGGCGGGGGAGAGCTTGCGGTCATGTGGAGATGGCTTGCGGGAATGCTGGCCCAACGTCAACCACGGTCCTACTTAGGGGATAGGGCAGGGAAAGGCCGGGCCGAGAGGGGAACGAGGGCGTACGGCGGCCGATCCGCGGGCGGGCTGGTGGATCCCGCGCGATGAGGACGAACATATGCGACAAACGGCGAGTAAAGACAACTTAATGGGACATTAAGTGACTCATCTCACGGGCTCGTCCCAGCGGTGGCAGCCGGCCGAGGACCACGTCTTTCGTGACGCCGACCGCAACGAACGGGCCGGAAGGCCCTTCGACGCTTCCTGACGGTTGCCCTCACCCAGAGCGGATCACTACTCTGAAAGGAGCGTTGCGAGGGCGCTCCCAGTCCGCGGGCAGGGATTTTCCCACCTCGAGCAGCACGTCAACGCACTGGATAAGACCAACCTCTTTCCGGCCGGGCAAGCGGACCTCGGCGACGAAGGAGGTTGCGATGTCCGATCGTCATTTCGAGTTGCCGGCCCATCCGAATCTGGACTACTACCGCAAACAGGCCAAGCACCTGCATCACGCGTACGCGGCGGGCGATGCGGCAGCCGAAGCGCGGGTCGCCGACGTGCTGGGGGATCGGGCCGCCGAGCGGTTCCTGCTCAGCGACGCCCAGTTCGTGCTCGCTCAGGAACACGGGTTCCGGACCTGGGCCGAGTTTCGCGCCCACGTCGACAGCCGCAGCACCACCGAGGATCGGCCGGTCTCCCGCCTCATGGGGATCAGGCCGGGCATCTACGACTCGATGGCCGATGCCCTCTTCGCCGAGTTGCGCCGCGACGATCCCGGCGCGCTGCGACGGTTGCGGGCCTACGTGCCCCGGCACACCACCGCGACCTGCGCAACGACCGCAGAGCTTCGTGACGCGCGGTTGATCATCGCGCGGGAGCTCGGCTTCCCGACCTGGCGGGAGCTCGTGTCGTTCACCGAGAAATCCCGGCGCGACCTCGACGAACGCCGGGGGAAGCGGCGGCGGCTGCACCGTGAGGCCGAAGCCCTGCTGGCCGGCGACACCGATCGGCTGGCCGGTCTGACCGCCGAGCAGGCCGACACCCTGCTGCACATGCTCGCGTGCCCCGAGACGATCCCCGGTGTCCGGCTCGGGAAGGAGCTCGGCGTGCCCCGCCCCGCAGCCGATGTCCTGCTCGGCAAGGCCATCAACCTGGATCTCCCGCTCACCTGGGCGGCCCGTTCCAACCGGGTGGAGTACGTGCGCCTGCTGCTCGACGCCGGCGCCGACCCCGGCATCCGGAAATGGGGCATCACCCCGCTTGAGGACGCCATCTACCACGACAACACGGAGGTCGTCGACCTGCTTGCCGGGCACGGAATCGTCCCGAAGGCACTCTGGACGTATGCCGCCTGCGGCCGGCTGGATCTGGTGCGGGCCTGCTTCGACGCGGACGGCAGGCTGCGGGCGGGCGCCGCGTCGGCACGCCCCGACCTTGCCGACACCGGCGCAGGCTTTCCGTCTCGGCTGCCGGTGACCGATGATCCGGAGGAGATCGTGGGAGAGGCGTTCGTCCATGCCTGCCAGCACGGCCGGATCGAGGTCGTGCGCTGGTTCCTCGACCGTGGCGTCCATCCCGACGTCGCGCCCTACCTCGGGCGGACCGGCCTGCACTGGGCGATCCCGGGCGGTCGTCTCCACGTGATCCGCCTGCTCCTGGAGCGCGGTGCCGACCCCTCCATCCGCGACGATCTCCTCCAAGCCGACGCCGACGGCTGGCTGCACATCGTTTTCGCCGCTCGCCCGCACGATCCTGTGGCTCAGCAACTCCACGATCTGATCGAGACTCGATCGCGTTGAGCTGCCGCCGCGCGTCCGGACTGCTCCCGCGCGTCCGGTCGGGTCTGCGGTGTTCGGTCGGTCGGGTCTGCGCGCGTCCCGCGGCGCGGGCGGATCTTGGAGGTCTGTGCGCCGAGGGTCGCGACCGCGCCGACGCCTCGTCGGCCCGTCGCCGGTGGGTCGCGAGGCCGCGAAGATCACAACATCAGTGCGCGTACGGTCTCCACCGTGTCGGCGTCCTCGACCCGTTTGTCGGGGCGGTAGCGCAGGACGCGGGCGAAGCGGAGGGCCATGCCGCCCGGATAGCGGGGTGAACGCTGCACCCCGTCGAAGGCGATCTCGACGACCACCTCCGGTCGCACCCTGACCGTCCAGCCGTCGGTGGGGCCTTCGGCGAGCTCGAGAAAACGCTCGGTCTGCCAGGCGAGCAACTCGTCCGTCATGCCTTTGAAAGTCTTGCCGAGCATCACGAACCCGCCCTCGGGGTCTCTGGCCCCCAGGTGGAGATTGGACAGCTTGCCCTGGCGCCGCCCGTGGCCCCACTCGGCCGCCAGCACGACCAGGTCGAGCGTGTGCCGCGGCTTGACCTTGACCCAGCCGGCGCCACGGCGGCCCGCCGCGTAGGGGGAGGCCAGGGACTTGACTACCAGGCCCTCGTGACCGGCCTTCACCACGTCGGCGAAGAACTGCTCTGCCTCCGTCACCTCATCCGAGATCAGCCGCGGGGTCAGCAGACCCTGGGGGACCAGGCGGGCCAGCGCCTCCTGGCGCTGGGCGTAGGGCTGGTCGAGCAGATCGGCGCCGTCGACCCGCAGCGCGTCGAAGAAGAACACGCTGAGCGGCGTCCGCTCGCGCAGCCGTGCGACGTCGGTCTTGCTGGACACCCGGCTCGCCGTCACCTGGAACGGGTGCGGCCGCCCGTCGGGACGCAGGGCGATCACCTCGCCGTCGAGCACCAGATCTTCCGCGGGCATCGCGAGCACGGCCTCGACCAGCTCGGGAACCTGCGGCGTGATGTCGTCGAGTGTGCGGGTGAAGACCTTGACCTCCGAGCCCGCGCGGTGGGTCTGCACGCGGACCCCGTCGAGCTTCCACTCCAGCGCCGCGGGCGTGCCCGCCTTCTCCAGAGCGGCCGCCACGTTGGGCGCGCTGCCCGCCAGCATGGGCGAGACCGCCCGCCCCACCTCCAGCCGGAACGCGTGCAACGCCGCCACCCCGCCGGCCAGCGCGGCAGCCCCGACGGCGGGCAGCGACCCGCGCAGCGTGAGCGCGCGGCGCACATCGCTCGAAGGAGCGCCCGACGCCTTGGCCACCGCCTCGATCATCACGCCGTCGAGCGCGCCCTGCCGCAGCTCTCCGTGGAGCAGCCGGCGCATGAACTGCTGCTCCTGGCTGGTCAGCCCCGCGAACAGCTCGGCCACCAGCGTCTTGCGCGCCACTTGCGAGCCCTGCCCGGACACCGCCTTGATCGTGCTCAGCAATGCGTCGACGGCGGTCAGCGTGGCGGTGGCGGCCAGTTTGGGCTGGGGGAGATCCTCCAGCGTGCGCCAGCCGACGCCCACTTGCCGCTGGGGCAGCTCGCCTGAGAGATAGGAGATCGCGATCTCCGCTTCGTCGGGGCCGACCCGGCCCAGCAGCTCCGCCAGATGACCGATCTTGCCCAGCCTGGCGGACGTGCGCGTCACCGCCTCGGACACCCGGACCACGTCGATCAGAAGCACACGTTCATGGTGCCTCACGTGGCCGACAATTCCGTCCACCGGACTCAAGGATTCTCAGTGATTCGCCTGGTGCACGCCCAACCTGAGCGCGTGAGAACGGCTGCGCCGGGTGCCGGACCGGAGGTGGCTTTCGCGCCGGGCCCGAAGGGCGGCTCCGCTGGTGGTGCTGGAAGGTCGCCTTCGGGACCGGCTTCGACCGGGTGGCCCTGGCAGGCTCTCCCGGAAGGAGGGAGACGCTAGCTGACGCCGAGCAGGTCGACGACGAAGATGAGCGTCTCGTTCGGCTTGATGCGGGCGCCCGCGCCGCGGCTGCCGTAGCCGAGGTGCGGCGGGATGACCAGCTTGCGCCGGCCGCCGACCTTCATGCCCGCGACGCCCTGGTCCCAGCCGGCGATGACCCGCCCTCCGCCGAGGGGGAACTCGAACGCCTCGCCGCGGTTCCACGACGCGTCGAACTCCTCCCCGGTCGAGAACGCGACGCCCACGTAGTGGACGCGTACGTTGTGGCCGGGCTTGGCCTCCTGGCCGTCGCCGACGGTCAGGTCGACGATCTCCAGGTCGGCGGGCGGGTTGCCCCCGGGGAAGTCGATCTCGGGCTTCTCGAGTGCCACGAAGTGCTCCTGTTGACGATGAGAACTGACCCGACGACTCTATGCGCTCGCGATATGGCCGTCGTTCGTTGACTCCTCCGTTTCCCGACGGGAGCGGCCTGCCGGCGAGCCGCTCCCGCGACCCGGACGCGGCAAGCGCCGTGCCGGGCCTCCTCGCCGTCCGCCCGCACGGTCACCAGCTCTGGTGCAGGGGCATGCCCTCCGCGTAGCCGGACGCGCTCTGGACGCCGACGACCGCCTGCCGGTGGAATTCCTCCAGGTTGGCGGCCCCCGCGTACGTGCACGACGAGCGCAGCCCGGCCACGATGGCGTCGACCTGGTCCTCCACGCTGGGCCGTTTCGGATCGAGGTACATCCTGGACGTCGAGATGCCCTCCTCGAACACGGACTTCCTGGCCCGCTCGAACGCCGAGTCGTCGGCCGTCCTGAGCCGCACGGCCCGCGCGGAAGCCATGCCGAAGTTCTCCTTGTACTTGCGCCCGTTGGCGTCCGTACGGGTGTCTCCTGGCGACTCGTACGTGCCCGCGAACCAGGACCCGATCATCACGTTGGAGGCGCCGGCGGCCAGTGCCAGGGCCACGTCGCGCGGGTGCCGCACGCCGCCGTCGGCCCAGGCGTGCCGCCCCAGCCGCCGGGCCTCGGCCGCGCACTCGACGACGGCCGAGAACTGCGGCCGGCCGACCCCGGTCATCATCCGCGTGGTGCACATGGCGCCGGGGCCCACCCCGACCTTGACGATGTCGGCCCCGGCGGCGACCAGATCGTGTACTCCTTCGGCGGTCACCACGTTGCCGGCGGCGACGGGGACGGGGGCGTCGAGCGCCTTGACGGCGCGCAGCGCGGAGATCATCTTGTCCTGGTGGCCGTGGGCGGTGTCCACGACCAGGCAGTCGATCCCGGCGTCGAGCAGTTCCCGGGCCCTGGCGGCCACGTCGCCGTTCACGCCGACGGCGGCCGCGATGCGCAGGCGGCCCTGGGAGTCGACGGCGGGCTGGTAGAGGGTGGCGCGTAGCGCGCCCATGCGGGTGAGGATGCCGACCAGCCGCCCGCCGGCGTCGACGATGGGCGCCAGCCGGTGGCGGCCCTCGTGCAGCCGGTCGAAGGCCGTGCGCGGGTCGAGCCCGGAGGGCAGCGTCAGCAGCTCGCTCGACATGACCTCGGAGAGCTGGGTGTACATGTCCACGCCCTCGCAGTCGGCCTCGGTCACGACGCCGACGGGCTGGTTGTCCCAGTCGACCACGATGACGGCGTTGTGCGCCCGCTTGGGCAGCAGGTGCAGCGCCTCGCCGACCGTGTCGTGCGGGGTGAGGGTGAGCGGCGTGTCGTGCACGAGGTCGCGCTTCTTGACCCAGTCGACCACGTTCGCCACGACGTCCAGCGGGATGTCCTGTGGGATCACGGTGATGCCGCCGCGCCGCGCCACGGTCTCGGCCATGCGCCGGCCGGCGACCGCGGTCATGTTGGCCACGACGAGGGGGATGGTGGTGCCGGTGCCGTCGTTGGACGAGAGGTCGACCGTGAGCCGCGAGTCGATCGACGACCGCGACGGGACCATGAACACGTCGCTGTAGGTCAGATCGTACGGAGGCTCGAGGTCGTTGAGAAACTTCACGTTCATCCATCTTATGTGGTGACAAGGTGTGCCAAGGGTTTCCCCCTTTCTCAGGGGCTTATGATCGGCCGGGACACTTTTGGGGGAGGGAGGGCCTGTGGACGTCATCGAACGGACCGAGCTGACCGTGGTCGGCTTCGCCGTACGTACCACGAACGCCGACGAGAAGGATCCGGCGCGCGCCAAACTGCCCACGCTCTGGAAGCGGGCGGGCGCGCCGGGGGCTTTCGCGCACGTGCCGGGACGCGTGGACGAGAACCTCTACGCCGTACTGACGGACTACGAGAGCGACCACAACGGGGCTTTCACGCAGATCGTCGGCATCGGCGTGCGCACCGTGCCGCGGTTGCCCGAGGGCATGGTGGCCGTCCGGGTGCCGGCGGCCAAGTCGCTGAAGCTGGAGGCCCGCGGTCCGATGCCGCAGACGCTCGTGGAGGCTTGGCAGCAGGTGTGGCAGCTCACCGAGTCGGGCGGTTCGCCGGCGCGCGCGTTCACCACGGATCTGGAGGTGCACCACCGCGACGGCGCCGACCTGTTCATCGCGCTCTAGCGAGGGCCGGGCGCGGGGATCAGAGGCCGAGCGCGGCGGCCGCCGCATGGACGGCCGTCGGCTTGACCTCCTCGATCGGCAGGCCGGCGTATTCGACCGTGCAGTCGGACATCCCGCCGAGCGCGACCGTGGCCCGGATGCGTTGCTCCTGCGTGACGTCCGCGCCGAGCAGCAGGCCGACGAGCCGGCGCCGCCAGTCGAACAAGCGGTCGGTCAGGTCGAGCTGGCCCAGCGTGGCCAGGTCGTTGAGCACCATGACGAACACCTGGCGGTGCCGCCAGATCATCTCGAAGTAGTCTTCCAGCAGCTCGCGCGGGTCGCCGGGCCCCCGTGCCGTCACGAACCTGTCGTGGTCGTCGATCAGCGGCTGGACGATGCTGCGCACGAGGTCCTCGCGCGAGGCGAAGTGGTAATAGAGCGCGGGCTTGGTGATGCCCAGCCGGTCTGAGATCTGGCGCAGGCTGGTGTTGCGCACGCCCTGCTCGGCGAACAGTTCGCGGGCGACCGCCTGGATGCGGGCCTTGGTGTCACTGGGCATGGGCCAAGACTATCCCTTACCTATCGTTAAGTAAGGAGCTGTGCTAGCGTCGTGCTTACCATCCGTTAAGTAAGGAGAGTGTGCGGTGCGAATCCTCATCTCGGGCGCGAGCGTGGCGGGCCCGGCGCTGGCGTACTGGCTCGGCAGGTACGGCTTCGAGGTCACCGTCGTGGAACGCGCTCCCGCGCTGCGGAAGACGGGTGGCCACGCCATCGACCTGTTCAGGCCCGCGATGGACATCGTCGAGCAGATGGGCGTGCTGGAGCAGGTCCTGGCCAAGAGGACCGGCACGGATCGGCTCAGGATGTACAGGGAGGGGCATGCGCGCCCCGTGGACGTGGAGGTGCGCCGCCTCATGTCGGCGGTCTCCGACCGGCACGTCGAGATCATGCGCGACGACCTGAGCGAGATCTTCTACGACGCCACCCGGCACGACGCCGGCTACGTCTTCGGCGACTCCATCGCCTCGATCTCCGACGGCGGGGAGGTGGTCTTCGACAGCGGCAGGACGGGCGCGTACGACCTGGTGATCGGCGCCGACGGCCTGCACTCGAACGTGCGCCGCCTGGTCTTCGGCCCGGAGTCGCGCTTCACCTCGTGGATCGGTGCCTACCTGGCCGTCGCCTCGGTGCCCAACTACTTGGGGCTCGACGGGCGGATGGAGGGCGTCACAGGGGTCGGCAGGATGGCCGCCATGTACGGCGCGGCGCACCTGGCCGACGCGCGGGCGGTGTTCCTGTTCAGGACCCCGGAGCCGCTCGACTACCACCACAGGGACGTCGCCCGCCAGAAGGAGTGGCTGCGCGAGCACTTCGCCGATGCGGGCTGGGAGGTGCCGCGGCTCATGGAGGAGCTGGACCGTACGCCGGCCTTCTATTTCGACTCGATCACCCAGCTCCGCCTGGACCCCTGGTCGCGGGGCCGGGTGACGCTGGTCGGCGACGCCGGCTACTGCCCGGGACCGGCCGTCGGGGGCAGCACGAGCCTGGCGGTCGTGGGGGCGTACATCCTGGCTGGCGAGCTGGCCGCCCACGGCGGCGACCACACGCGGGCCCTTCCCGCCTGCGAGGCGGAGATCGGCGAGTACGTACGCCGAAGCCGGGCCTTCGCCATCGCCGCGGCCAAGCGCCTGGTGCCCGGCAGCCGGTTCGAGTTGTGGGCGCTGGTCCAGGGCGCACGGCTGATCAATCACCTGCCGGCGGCCGTGACCAGGACGGCGAGCAAGATCGGCGCCGCCAAGGGGGTGCGCCTGCACGACTCGATCACGCTGAAGGACTATTCGGCCCACACCGTGGCGAGGGCACGCTAGGAGAGCACTCCTTGGGCGCGCAGCTTCTCCGCCTCCTCCGGCGACAGGCCCCAGCCCGACAGGTCGGCCTGTCGGGTGGCGGGTGACAGGTCCTGGGCGGGCACGCCCAGCAGGCGGGGCGCGGGCACGGGATGGGTCACACCGCCGACCTCGACGAACGCGCCTCTGGCGACGTTGTGCGGGTGCGCGGCGGCCTCCGCCATCGACAACACGGGGGAGACGCACGCGTCCGAACCCTCGAAGAGGGCCTCCCACTCGGCCCGCGTCCGTGTCCTGAACTCCGCCGCCAGGCGGGCCTTCAGCACCGGCCACTGCGACCTGTCGTTCCTGTCGGGCAGGCCGGTCAGGCCCATCAGGGTCACCATGGCCTCCCAGAACTGCGGCTCCAGCGCCCCCACCGCGACGTACTCGCCGTCGGCCGTCTCGTAGGTGTCGTACTGCGGGGCTCCGGTGTCCAGGAGGTTCGTGCCGCGCGGCCCCCAATGACCGCTCTGCACGGCCTGGTAGAACATCGAGAACAGGATCGCCGCGCCGTCGGCCATGGCCGCGTCGATCACCCTGCCCCTGCCGGTGCGCTCCCGTTCGAACAGGGCGAGCAGCACGCCGTACGCGAGCATGAGCCCGCCGCCGGCGAAGTCGCCGAGGATGTTGATCGGCGGTGTCGGCTTGTCACCTTCGCGGCCCAGCATCGACAGGACGCCGGAGACGGCGACGTAGTCGATGTCGTGCCCGGCCGTGGAGGCGAGCGGCCCGTCCTGCCCCCAGCCGGTCATCCGGCCGTAGATCAGCCGCTCGTTCACGGCGTGCAGGTCGTCCGGCCCGATGCCGAGCCGCTCGGCCACCCCGGGCCGGAACACCTCGATCACCACGTCGGCGTGCCGGGCCAGCTCCTTGAACGCCGACACGCCCTCCGGGGCTTTCAGGTCCAGCCCGATCGTGCGCTTGCCGCGGTCCATGACGTCGGCGCGCGGCCGGTCGGAAACCGCCTTGACACGGTCCACACGCAGGACTTCCGCGCCGTGATCGGCTAGCATCATCCCGGCGAACGGCCCTGGAGCGAGTCCGGCGAGTTCCAGCACGTGCACTCCGGCCAGCGGGCCACGGCGATCATCAGGCATGTACGTCTCCTCGGTGTGAGCCCAGCTCCAGTAGAACAACCTTCGGTCGCCTGTGGCAAGCCGCCCATCCTAGCTCCGCGACCTTCGCGACCTTCCCGCGAAGTTGGGGGAGGTATGGGAAACTTGCCCACTGTTCGGATGGTCTACAGGCAACCGCGTACGGCGGTTGTCTGCAGAAGGCGTACGCGCCTCCACGGACTGCCGCGTCCAGCGGTCGTCCCGTGGCAGGCGCTCGCCGCTACAGGGGTAGGACATGGTTTCGGAGAGCAACCGCCTCATCGCAGGGCGCTACCAGTTGCTGCGCGAACTGGGCCGCGGGGGGATGGGCGTGGTCTGGGAAGGCCGCGACACCTTGCTCAATCGGCAGGTGGCCATCAAGGAATTGCTGCTGCCCGAGGGCTTCTCGCCCACCGACCAGGAGCGGCAGCTCCTGCGTACGGCCCGCGAGGCGCGCACCGCGGCCCAGCTCAACCATCCGTCCGTGGTCGCGATCTATGACGTGGCCGAGGACGGTGGCCGGCCGTGGATCGTGATGGAGCTGGTGCGACATCCGTCGATCGAGGAGGTCGTGCTCACCACCGGCGCCCTGCCCGTACGAGATGCGGCGGGTGTGGGCCGGCAGGTGTTGTCGGCGCTGAAGGCCGCGCACGAGGCCGGCATCCTGCACCGCGACGTCAAACCCAGCAACATCCTGCTGGCCGACGACGGCCGCGCCGTGCTCACCGACTTCGGCATCGCCACGGCCGAGGGCGACGCGTCGCTCACCCAGACCGGCATGGTCACCGGCTCGCCGAGCTTCCTCGCGCCGGAACGGGTCCGCGCCGCCGACGCCGGGCCCGCCTCCGACCTGTGGTCGCTGGGAGCCACGCTGTACGCCTGCATGGTGGGGCGCTCGCCGTTCGAGCGCGGGGACCCCATGGCGACGCTCAACGCGCTGCTCAACGAGGAGCCCGACTACCGCAGGATCCCGCCGACCCTGCACGAGGTGCTGCGCGGCCTGCTGCAGAAGGAGCCCGAGGACCGGATCGACGCGGAGGAGGCCGACCGGCTGTTCGCGGCCATCATCGCGAATCGGCCCTCGCAGGACGACCACCACGTCGAGGAGAGGAAGCCGGGCAGGCGGCGCGGCCGGGCCCTGCTCGCGGCCGGCGCCGCGGCGGTGCTGGTCATCGCGGGCGGCACGGTCGCGTACCTCGAGTTCGCCGCACCGGCGGAGGGCACGCCGCGCACCACCGCACGCCCGGCCGCGGCGAGCAGCCCGCTCACGCCGGTCGCCACGGCGACACAGCCGAGCGCCTCGCCGACGCCCACGCCGAGCCTGACCAGGGCCGTCCCGATCGTGCGGGCGTGGAAGTCGCGGGACGGCTGGTCGATCATGCGGCCGACGGGCTGGCGGGGCGCGCTCGCCGAGGCGTACACCGAATGGACCCGCAAGGACAGGAGCGCGCACCTCGGGGTCGAGGCCGTCTACGCCAAGCTGGACCCGCACCAGATCATCCGCGACTCCGAGGAGACGTTCAAGCAGAACGCCGTCAACGTCGTCAACCGCGATCTCAGGAGCGTCACCCACCAGGGCGCCAAAGCCGTGGAGTGGGAGTTCTCCTGGACGGCCGGCGAGGCGGGCGACGCTCGCTGGGTGCGGCCGGGGGTCCGCTACCGCGAGGTGCGCAGGGCGGTCGCGATCGGCGACACCGCCTACATCCTGTCCTGGACGGTCGCCGAGGGGCAGTGGCGCCGCAACAGGGAGCTGATGCGGCAGGTGATCAGCAGCTTTACCGTAGGCGCATGAAACCCTGGAATCTGCTCGCGCTGCCGCCGCTCCCCGAAGAGGTGATGCGCCGCCTGCTCGCGCCGCTCGGCGACCGGGTGACCGTGCGTGTTCCCGCGGCCCGCGACCGCGACGCGCTCCTGGCGGCGCTCCCGGAGACGGAGATCGTGCTCGGCGACTGGACGGGCACGCTCGCGCTGGACGGCGAGGCGGTCAGGGCCGCGCCCCGGCTGGCGTTCGTGCAGCAGCCGTCCGTGGGCGTCGACGGTCACGACCTCGACGCCCTGGCCGCGGCCGGGGTGCCCCTGGCCAACACGCCCGGCGTCAGCGCCGTCGCGGTGGCGGAGTGGTGCCTGGCCGCCACGCTGTCGTTGTCGCGCAAGCTGGCCGCCGCCGACGCGGCCGTGCGCGCGGGCGAGTGGCCCCAGCAGGGCCTGCAGCCCTGCGAACTGCGCGGCCGCCGCGTCGGCGTGGTCGGCTACGGACCGATCGGCGCGGAGTGCGCCAAGCTGTTCCGCGCGCTCGGCTGCGAGGTGTCCTACTGGACCCGCACGCCGCGTCCCGACCCCGGCTTCGAGGCCCTGGACCCGCTCGTGGCCGCCGGCGACGTCGTGGTCGTCGTCATCGCGCTGTCGGACGAGACCCGCGGCCTCATCGACCCGGCACGCATGAAGCAGGGCGCCCTGCTGATCAACGCGGCCAGGGGCGGAGTCGTGGACCAGGGCTCGCTCGCCGAGGCGCTGCGCTCCGGGCACCTGGGCGGAGCGGCACTCGACGTTTTCGACGTGGAGCCCCTGCCCCCCGGCGACCCGCTGCGCGACCTGCCGAACGTGCTGCTCTCCCCGCACGTCGCGGGCGTCACTCCTGAGGCCACCGGCCGCCTGCTCACGGCCACTCTGGACAACCTGTCGGCGGCGGTCGAGGGCAGGAAGGTGGGCTCCGTGCTGAACGGTGTCGGATCGATGATCTCCAGAAAGTTTACGTAATCGCCTACCACGCAGGCGATTCACCTGGCACGATAAACAGTTTTCGTGTCTTTAACGACCCCGGTCT
Source organism: Nonomuraea diastatica (assembly GCF_004349015.1). NCBI lineage: Bacteria > Bacillati > Actinomycetota > Actinomycetes > Streptosporangiales > Streptosporangiaceae > Nonomuraea > Nonomuraea diastatica. Next base: position 9,198 of record NZ_SMKP01000167.1, on the reverse strand, counting down.
GGTTCGGGCCGCCCGCGAGAGATAACGTCTTACGGGCGATCTCTACCGGCTCAAGGGGGTGCTTCCGTGACGACGACGATGTCGACACACCAGCGGGCAGTAGAGCAGATCCGGCGGTCCTACGCCGAGATCCCGGGCGGCGCCGCGCCCCGGCTGGCCAAATCGACGTCCAATCTCTTCAGGTTCCGCGACCAGGGCCGCACGGCCAAGCTCTCGGCCCGCGATCTCGACGAGGTCATCAGCGTCGACCCGGAGGCCATGACGGCCGAGGTCCAGGGCATGACCACGTACGAAAACCTGGTCGACGCCACGCTGCCGCACGGGCTCATGCCCTACGTCGTCCCGCAGCTCAAGACCATCACGCTGGGCGGCGCCGTGACCGGGCTCGGCATCGAGTCCACCAGCTTCCGCGACGGCCTGCCGCACGAATCGGTCGAGGAGCTCGAAATCCTCACCGGTGACGGGCGCGTCGTCGTGGCCCGCGAGGACAACGAACACCGCGAGCTCTTCCGCGCGTTCCCCAACTCCTACGGCACGCTGGGCTACGCGCTGCGCATCCGGATCAAGCTCCGCAAGGTGCAGCCGTACGTGCATCTCACGCACGTCAGGTTCACCGACGCGGGCAAGTGCATGCTGGCCATGCAGGAGATCTGCGACAGCAGGGTCCACGACGGCGAGAACGTCGACTTCGTGGACGGCGTCTTCTTCACGCCGGGGGAGATGTACCTGACGCTCGGCCGGTTCGCCGATCGTGCCCCCTACGTGTCCGACTACACCGGGATGCGCATCTACTACCAGTCGATCCAGCAGCGCAGCCGCGACTGGCTGACCGTCCGCGACTACCTGTGGCGCTGGGACACCGACTGGTTCTGGTGCTCCCGGGCCTTCGGCGTGCAGCAGCCGATGATCCGCTCGCTCATGCCGCGCCGCTACATGCGCTCCGACGTCTACCGCAAGCTGGTGGCGCTCGACCGGAAATACGGCCTGACCGCCCGCGTCGACCGGTGGCGCGACCAGCCCGTGCAGGAGTCCGTGATCCAGGACGTCGAGGTCCCGGTCGAGCGCGGCGCCGAGTTCCTTGACTTCTTCCACGACAAGGTGGGCATGACACCTGTGTGGATGTGCCCGCTCCGGGCCGGCTCGCGCTGGCCGCTCTATCCGCTGGAGCCGGGCAAGCTGTACGTCAACTTCGGATTCTGGGGCATGGTGCCGCTGCCACGGGGGCAGTTCGACGGCTACTACAACCGGCTCATCGAGCGGTCGGTCCACGAGCTCGACGGGCACAAGTCGCTCTACTCGACCTCCTATTACGCCCCGGAGCAGTTCTGGCAGCTGTACAACGGCGAGGCCTACCGGCCGGTCAAGCGGGAATACGACCCGAACGGTCGCCTGCTGGACCTGTACGAAAAGTGTGTACGGGGAAGGTGAAACACGGATGGCGCTGGCAACCATCTTCGAGAAGATCGTCGGCACTGACGCGAATGTCGCGTTCACGGCCTACGACGGGAGCAAAGCCGGGCCGGACGGGGCCGACCTGGCCATCGAGGTGAGGTCCCCGATCGCGGTGGCCTACCTCGCCCAGGCCCCCGGAGAGCTGGGCCTGGCCCGGGCGTTCGTCTCCGGGCACATCGACGTGCAGGGAGACCTCTACACCCTGCTCGACCGCATGTGGAACATCACCACCAACGACCTCACGACGTCGGAGAAGCTCGCGGCCGTCCGGGCCCTCGGCATGAAGCCGCTGCTCATGCGCGTGCCGCCGCCCCCGCAGGAGATGCGCCAGAGCGCCCTTGCCAGGCTCGGATCCCGCCACGCCAAGCAGCGCGACGCCGAGGCCATCCACCACCACTACGACGTCTCCAACCGCTTCTACGCGTGGGTGCTGGGCCCGTCCATGGCCTACACGTGCGCCGTCTTCCCCTCCGAGGACTCCACGCTCGAAGAGGCCCAGTTCGCCAAGTTCGACCTGGTGGCCCGCAAGCTCGGGCTGGAGCCGGGGATGCGCCTGCTCGACGTGGGCTGCGGCTGGGGCGGCATGGTCATCCACGCCGCCCAGCACTACGGCGTCAAGGCCCTGGGCGTGACGCTGAGCAGGCAGCAGGCGGAGTGGGGGCAGAAGGCCATCGCCGACGCCGGCCTCGAGGACCTGGCGGAGATCCGCTTCATGGACTACCGCGACGTCCGGGAGACCGGCTTCGACGCGGTCAGCTCGATCGGCCTGACGGAGCACATCGGCAAGGCCAACCTGCAGGCCTACTTCTCCTTCCTGAACGGGAAGCTGAAGCCCGGCGGGCGCCTGCTCAACCACTGCATCACCCGGCCGACCGGCAAGGAGAAGACCTTCAACAAGGGCGGCTTCATCAACCGCTACGTCTTCCCCGACGGCGAGCTGGAGTCGGTGGGCCTGCTGATCAGGCAGATGGAGGACCTCGGCTTCGAGATCCGCCATGAGGAGAACCTCAGGGAGCACTACGCGAAGACCCTGCGGCACTGGTGCGACAACCTCGACGCCAACTGGGACGACGCCGTCCAGGAGGTCGGCATGGGCACGGCCCGGGTGTGGGCGCTCTACATGGCGGGCTGCATCGTGGGCTTCGAGCGCAACAAGGTGCAGCTCCACCAGGTGCTGGGCGTCAAACTCGACCGGAACGGCCGGTCGGGGGTGCCGCTGCGGCCGGCGGTCGACTGGCCGTGACGGCCCGCGCGGGAGGGCCGGCCGGTCCTCCCGCGTGACGGGTTGCGTCAGTCGTACGGATCGTGGTCGCGGCGCTCGTAGCCGCGCTGCTCGTAACCCTGCCGCTCGTAGCGGGGCTGCGCGTGGCGGGGCTGCTCGTAGTGCGGCCGGTCGTATCCGCGGGGCTGGTCGTAGCCGCGCGGATCGTAGCCCCGAGGCTGCTCGTACGGGTGAGGCTCGGGGTCCGGCGCCTCCTCCAGGGCCGTGCGCCCGATCGACGTCAGCAGCGAGGCGATGGCGATGCCGATGACGAGGTTGATGGCGGCCGTGGCGATCTGCTCCAGGAGATCGGCGGAATGCATGAACGGCAGGATCGTGATGATGACGGCGAAGAGCCCGGCGATCCAGCCGAAGAACTTGGCCGGCTCAGGCGTGGAGAGCATGAGGACGAAGAGCAGCAGCGTGGCCACGAGCGCGGCCGCGGCGGCCGAGATCGCGTAGCCCGTGGTCGCCGCGCTGCCGTAGACGGGATCGCCGTCGGGGGCGATCACGCGGATGCCGAGCAGGCTCTTGCTGATCATCACGCCGACCACCGCGATCAGCGCGGCCACGACGGCTGCGGCGACCCCTCCTCCCCACACGCGCGCCGGGTTGACCCGTGGTCTGGCCGATCCAGGGCGGCGATCATAGCGATCATGCGAGGGGTATGACATGGGCTCACCTTTGTCACGGATGCCGATCGAGCACTTCGGAAACCTTACACGCGCCGTCAAGAGCCGCACGGGGGGCCGGCCCACCCGAGCTGGAGGGTGGACCGGCGGGCTAGCCCTGCTTCTTCGCGTGCTTTCCCCGGCTGGTGCGCTGTTCGTCCTGGCCGGAGTCCTCCTGGGGCTCCTGCGGATCTTCCTCGGGGTTGCGGGGCTTCGCGTGCCTGCCCACGTGCTCTCCTTGCCTGATCGCTCCTTTACGTGGCCGGATGGCTACCTACTGTAGGGAATCGTTGGGGTGCGGGTAAAGCCGCTCTTCCGTCAGGAGGTCGTGCAGGCGGCGCCGTTGAGGGTGAAGGAGCCCGGCTCGGCGGTGTCGCCGTCGTGGGTGGCCTGGAAGCCGAACGACGCCGACGCGCCCGGGGCGATCGTGCCGTTGTAGGGGGCGTTCGTGGCCGTGACCTGGCCGCCGGTCGGCGAGACGGTGGCGTTCCACGCGGAGGTGACCCTCTGTCTTGAGGGGAGGGTGAAGGCGAGGGCCCACGAGCCGACCTGGGACGAGCCCGTGTTGGTGATCGTTACGGCCGCCGTGAAGCCGGTGTTCCAGCTGTTCATGGTGTACGTGACCCGGCAGGCGCCCGGCGGGTCCGGCGTGACGGTCGGCGAGGTGGTCGGGCCGCCGCCGTCCGGCAGGCCGAAGAAGTCGATGACCGCGGCGGCCATCCCGCTCTGGGGCAGGCTGTGGCCGAAGCCCTGGATGCTGATCGCCTCGACGGGCGTGGTGGTCCCGGTGCCGCCGTACCTGGTCCTTGTCCAGGTGGGCTGCGGCCGGTCGGTGAGGCTGGGCGTCTGGCTCAGGCCGTGGGCGTCGGTCCACTGCTTGATCTGCTCCTGGAAGTTCGGATAGCGCAGCGTGCCGTCCTCGGTGCCGTGCCAGATCTGCATGCGCGGCCTGGGGCCGCCGTAGCCGGGATGGGCGGCGCGCACCAGGTCGCCCCACTGCTGCGGCGTCCTGCTGATCTGCCCATTGGCGCAGGAGCTGTTCCAGCTGGAGCCGTCGGTGGTGGCGAAGCAGCCGAACGGCACCCCCATGAACGCCGCCCCGGCCTTGAACACGTCGGGGTAGTCGCCGAGCAGGACGTTGGTCATCATGCCGGACGACGCCCCGGTGACGTAGGCACGGTCGGGGTCGGCGCCGTGGCGCTCCTGGACGTACCTGACCATGGAGACGATCCCGACGGGGTCGCTGCCTCCGTCGTGCCGCAGCGCCTGCGGCGAGGAGACGTCGAAGCAGGAGCCGCTCCTGGTCGCCGACGGGTAGATGACCACGAACTTGTGCCGGTCGGCCAGCGAGGCGAACTCCGTGCCGGAGTGGAAGGCGGGGCCGGACCCGGTGCAGTAGTGCACGGCCACCAGGATCGCCGGGCGGGCGGGCACGCCGTCGGGGACGTACAGGTGCATGCGCAGGTTGCTGGGGTTGGCGCCGAAGCCGGTCACCTCCGTCAGCTGGGCCGAGGACGCCGGGGCCGCCGTGATCAGGCCGGCGATGACGAGGGCCGCGGCGGCCGTCACGGCGCCTGCTATTCCTGCTATCGACCTATGCGACCGGCACGCGCTGAGCTGCCAGGAAGGCCTGGAGAGAGCGCCGCCGGGCTGAAACTTTCGGCTCGCCGTCAGGAGGTCGCGCGCAACTCCGCGAGGGTCTCGGCCAGCGACGTCCAGGCCTGCTCGGCGTCCGGCGTGCGCCCGTGCGGCGAGCGCAGCCACTCCACGAACTCGGCCACGTCGTCGAGCGCCCACCGCAGCCGGTAGAACGCCAGAGCCCGCGGCTCGGGCGTGCGGCCCGTGGCCTCGGCGTACCGGGCGAGGTCGCCCGGCTCCTCGGCGACCAGCCACAGGTCGCGCTCGGGCGGAGCCAGGCCGACCGTGTCCCAGTCGACCAGGGACCACTGGCCGTCCGCGCGCAGCAGGTTGCCCGGATGCGGCTCGCCATGGGTCACCACCGGCTCCCCGAGCGTGCCCGCCGTCCGCGCGAGCTCCGCGAGCTCCGTCAGCCTCCGGCGCAGCGTGCCCGCATACTCCGCGATCAGCTCCCTGGCGGGCTCAGAGAACGGGCCACCGAGCCAGGGACGGTCCGGCTCGCCCAGGCACAGCTCCAGGACGGACCGGCCGGCCAGCTCCGGCGGGCCCGGCGGGGTCGGCAGCGGAGGAGGCGTCGCGTGCAGCTCGGCCAGCAGGTCGATGACGGTGCCGCGATCGGAGGCCGTCAGCTCGTCGCCGAAGTGCCCGGCGGCGCCGTCGGCGTACGGGAAGACGCTCATGGCGTAGCGGTGCCGGTCGAGCCGCCGCAACGTCGTGCCGTCGGAGGAGCGTAGCGGGGCCACCACGAAACCGAGGCCCGCCTCCTCCCGCAGGGCCGCCGCCGTGTCCATGGCCAGCCCCAGCCCGTCGAACGTCCGGCGCCGTACGTCGGCGACCGTGACGAACCACCGCCGCCCGCCCCCGTCGCCCGCGACCCAGTGATAGTCGCCGAACCCGACGGGCGCGTAGTCGAGCGTGGTGGCCCGCACGCCCCACGCGCGCAGCGCGGGACGCAGCAGCCCTTCGTCGAAGTCATCCGGCCGATCGCGCACGCAAACCACGCTATCGGTACGAACCAGGCGATTTCCCGCCAATAAGCCAGTCGATGGCGGCGACGACGTCCGTGACGACATGGTCGGCTCCGGCCCCGGACGGCTCCGCCCCCGTGCCACCCGTGCCCCGGTGGACCCAGATCGTCCGCAGGCCCGCGTCCCGCCCGCCGCCGACGTCGTTCGTGAGATCGTCGCCCACCATCCACCCGCCGGCGCCCGGGGACGCCCCGCATCTCCGGGCGCCGATCTCGAACAGCCGCACGTCGGGCTTGCTCACGCCCTCCGCGCCCGAGACCGCCCACCCGTCGAGCCGGGAGGCCAGCCCCGACCGTTCGAGCTTGCCCGTCTGGTTGTCGGCCATCCCGTTCGTCACGACGCCCACCGCCCAGCCGGCCGCCCGCAGCCGGTCGAGCCCTGCCAGCACCTCCGTCCGGCACGACACCAGATGCGGCAGCCGTGCCCGGTAGGCCCGCCACAGCTCCCCGGCCGGCTCGGGCAGCCGGAAGCGTTCGCGTACGAGCTCGAAGAACGTCTCCCTCGGCGCGGAGCCGTCCGCGTCCAGCTCCACCATCCAGGACGCCGCGGCTTCGCCCAACTCTCGCTCGGAGGAGAACTCGGCGGTCCACCGCCGGAACGCGTCCAGCCGGTCGACCAACGTGTTGTCCAGGTCGAAGAGCGCCAGCATCGGGTCCTCCTTGTCATGACGGGGACGAGGGCCGCCTCACGGCAGGGGCACCGCGCCGGCGACGAACGCGGCCCGCTCCTCGACCGGCGCCCTGGGCAGCGCCACCACGTCGTACCCGTGGTCGGCGTAGGCCCGCACGATCGCCTCATAGGTCCGCTCGGCCTCCTCGAGGCTCTGCTTGCGCTCGCTGTCCTGCTCGTAGATCTCGGGCCACGGCGGGGCGGCGAACACACGCCGGTGGTAGCGGAACGTCTCGGCAGCGGTGAGCAGGTGGCGCGGCACCGGACGCCCCAGCATCCGCAGGTAGCCGATGGTGTCGACCAGCCCCCGGTCGAACACCACCGGTCCCGGCCCCGCGGCCGTGCGGTACGACCGCAGGTCCCACGACACCATCAGCTCCGCGAACAACTCCGGATCCACCCAGGGCAGCGCGCGGCCGGAGATCGCCACCTGGTCCTGGATGATCGCCCGCCCGGCCTCCTCCCGCGTGGCGAACCCCTGGGCGCCCAGGTGCTCGACCAGCGTGCTCTTCCCTGAGCCTGGTCCTCCGGTGATGATGATGTAGTGCTCGTGGCAGCCGGGCATGCGGCAGCGTTCCTCTTCTCTCGGTGGTGACAGGAATGCCGCCGATCAGGGCCGGGCGCGGAGGGCACGTGCCCGGCACGTCGCTCCTAGCGCAGCTCCCGCTTGAGGATCTTGCCCGTGGCCGTCATCGGCAGCGAGTCGCGGAACTCGATGATGCGCGGATATTTGTAGGCCGCCATGTTCCCCTTGCACCAGGCGATCAGCTCGTCCTCCGTGATCGTGGCGCCGGGCGTGCGGATGATGTACGCCTTGATCTCCTCGCCGTGGGAGTCGTGGGCGACCCCGACCACGGCGGCGAGGGAGACGGCCTCGTGGGTGATCAGCACCTCTTCGAGCTCGCGCGGGTAGACGTTGAACCCGCCCCTGATGATCATGTCCTTGGAGCGGTCGATGATGGAATAGTAGCCGTCGGCGTCACGGGTCGCGATGTCGCCCGTCTTGAACCAGCCGTCGCGCATGACCTCCGCGGTCGCCTCGGGGCGGCCGTAATAGCCCTTCATGATGTTGTGGCCGCGGATGGCGATCTCGCCGGGGCCCTCCCCTTCGACGGTCTTCCAGTCGCCGTCGACCAGCTTCATCTCCACGCCCCAGATCGGCGTGCCCACGGTTCCCGGCTTGGCGGGCCGGCCGGGCTGGTTGAAGCTGGCCACCGGCGAGGTCTCCGACAGCCCGTACCCCTCCAGGATGCCGACCCCGAACGTCTGCTCGAAGTCCTTGAGGACCTCGACCGGCGAGGAGGCGCCGCCCGCCACGGCCACGCGCAGGGAGCGCGGCACCTCCACGCCGTCGGCGTGGATCTTGGTGAGCAGGCCCCAGTACATCGTGGGCACCCCGGCGAAGAACGTGACGTTCTCCTTCGTCATGAGCGCGAGCGCCTCGCCGGGGTCGAAGCGCGGCATCAGCACGATCGCCGAGCCGCGCAGGAAACCCGTGTTCATGACGACGGTCTGGCCGAAGGAGTGGAAGAGCGGCAGCACCGCCAGGTAGACGTCGCCGCCCTCGCTGTCGGGGAACATCGTGTCGCTGACCATGGCGTTCATCAGCATGTTCTGGTGGCTGAGCTCGGCGCCCTTCGGCTGGCCCGTGGTGCCCGAGGTGTAGAGGATCACCGCGGTGTCGTCGGCCGCGGTCTGCACGGTCGCGAACTCGCTCGCCATCCCGCCGAGCGCGGCCCAGATCGACTCGCCGTGCTCCGACTCGGTCGCCAGCGGAGTGGCGGGGAGGACGAAGAAGTGCTCGCAGCCGGCGGCCGCCTCGAACCCGGCCTTCCCGCGCTCACCCAGCGGCAGCTCGGGCGTTCCCTCGAAGCAGAACAGGGCCTTGGCGTCGCTGTCGTCGAGGTGGTAGGCGATCTCGCGGGACTGCAGCAGCACGTTGAGCGGCACCACCGTGGCGCCTGCCTTCAGGATGCCGAAGTAGACGAACGGGAAGTACGGCAGGTTCGGGCACGCCAGCGCGACCTTGTCGCCCTTGCCGATCCCGCGTGACACCAGCAGGTTGGCCACCTGGTTGGCGACAGTGTCGATCATGGAGTACGGCAGCCGCATGTCGCCGAAGACGATCGCGGTGCCGTCGGGGGTGTTCCTGGCGCTGTCCTCCAGGACGACCGACAGATTGAGCATGACGCCTTCCTCCCTCTCAGCAGGCTTCGGCGCCATCTTCGCAGGGGCAACATACCGGCCGGTAGGGCAAAATCGCGATTTCTCTCGCTGCGACGCTCCGGACACGGCCCGCCGCAGGTCTCGGGGCCACCTCGGCATATGGACGTGCCCCTGCGCCTGGAGTAAGCAAGGATCAAACACTCCCCAAGGAGGGTCATGGAGTACGACTATGTGATCGTCGGGGCGGGGTCGGCGGGCTGCGTGCTGGCCGGCCGGCTCTCGGAGGATCCGGGTGTGTCGGTGGCACTGATCG
>NZ_SMKP01000166.1:0-24896 GCF_004349015.1 Nonomuraea diastatica | reverse complement strand
GTTGGAGGGTGTGGGGCGGTGGGGAGGTCGCAGCGTGCATGGCGTGCTACCCAGGGTGTTTTCTGGGTATATGTCGGAAAGGAGAAGTGACGGAACGTACGCGCTTGGTTTCGCGAAGTGGGGTGAAGGTCGTACCCTCCCATAGTGACCTAATGGGGGTTCTGTTACCGATGACTGACCCAACCGACACCCGCGATACCGGCCCACGCGTCGGCACGCCGCTGTGGGCGTTTCTCGCGGGCATCACCGTGATCGGGTTCACCGCACTCGTGGTGGCCATGCTCAGGCTCGACATGTCCGAGCTGGTGGAGGTCGCTCGCACGCCGCTGTTCTGGGTGCTGGCCGTGCTGGTGATCCTGGGCGAGCTCAGGCCCGTCATGGTGTCCTCGGCGGCGGCCGTGGGCGGCACCTACCCCTCCACCATGTTCACTTTCGCCGTGCTCCTGCACTTCGGCCTGCCCGTCGCGGTGCTGATGCAGGGGGTCGCGGTGGCCATGAACGGCGTGGTGACGCGCAAGTCGTGGCATCGGGTCATGTTCAACATCGCGCAGTCGACTCTCGCGCTCACCGCTGCGGGCGTGGTGCTGGGGACGTTCGGCATCGTGCCGAGCCCGGCCCTGCCATGGGTGCCGGGCGGCGGCAACCTGCTGGCGATCGGGCTGGCCGGGATCGCGTACTTCGCGACCAGGGCGACCCTCGTGTGCAGTGCGGTCGCGCTGCACGAGCGGCGTTCGCTCACCCGCGTGCTGAAGGCCACCGTCGGCCCGCAGAGCCTCGTCTACGCCGGCCTGCTCGGCCTGGCGCCTCTGGTCGTCGTGGTCATGAGCCATTCGCCGGGGCTGGTGCCGCTCTTCGTCGCGCCCCTGGCCGCCGTCTACTTCACCGCCACGCTCTCCATGCGCCGCGACCACCAGGCCATGCACGACGAGCTGACCGGCCTGCCCAACCGCAAGCTGCTCATCGTCAGCACCGAGGAGGCGCTCGCCGAGGCCAGGCAGGACGAGCGGGTCGGCCTGTTCCTGCTGGACCTCGACCGGTTCAAGGAGGTCAACGACACGATGGGCCACCCGGTGGGCGACCGCTTGCTGCAGATGGTCGCGCACCGGCTCACCCACTCCGTACGTCCGGGAGACGTCGTGGCTCGGCTGGGCGGCGACGAGTTCGCGGTGCTGTTGCCCTCGATCAGGGACACCCACGCGGCCAGGGAGGTCGCGGCCAGGCTGCGCGCGGCGCTGACCGAGCCGGTGCGTCTGGAGGGCATGACCTTCGACGTGGACGGCTCCGTCGGCATCGCGCTCTACCCGGATCACGCCCCTGACTTCGAGTTGCTGCTTCAGCGCGCCGACGTGGCGATGTACCTCGCCAAGGAGGGCCGTACGGGCGTGGAGCTCTACCAGCCCGACAAGGACAGGAACTCGCCCGAGCGCCTGAGCCTCCTCGGCGACCTGCGCCGCGCCATCGACAACCGCGAGCTGCGCCTGCACTACCAGCCCAAGGTCAGTCTCGGCACCGGCGCGGTCCAGGGCGTCGAGGCGCTGCTGCGCTGGCGCCATCCGGCGCACGGGCCGATCCCGCCGTCCGATTTCGTCCCGCTGGCCGAGCAGTCCTACCTGATGCGCCAGCTGACCGCATACGTCATCGACGAGGCGCTGGAGCAGGCCGCCCGCTGGTGGCACACGGGTCTGCGGGTGCAGATCTCGGTCAACATCTCCGCCCGTGACCTGCTCGACTCCGCGCTGCCCGAGCGGCTGGAGGTGGGGCTGGCGAAGTACGGCCTGCCGCCCGCGGCCATCCAGCTGGAGGTCACCGAGCGCATCCTGACCGGCGACCAGGCCTACACCCAGGAGACCATCAAGGCGCTGGCCACACTCGGCGTCCCGCTGGCCATCGACGACTTCGGCACCGGCTACTCCTCGCTGATCAGGCTCCAGCGCCTGGCGGTGTCGGAGGTCAAGATCGACGCGTCGTTCGTGCGCAGGATCGCCGAGTCGGAGGACGACGAAAGGATCGTGCGCTCGATCGTCGACCTGGTGCGCTCGCTCGGCCTGCGGTCGGTGGCCGAGGGGGTCGAGTCCGACGATGTGGCCATCCGCCTGGCGGACATGGGGTGCGACGTGGGGCAGGGGTGGCTTTTCTGCGAGCCCATGCCGGCTGCCGACGCCGCTGCCTGGCTGCGTGATCACGCGGAGGCGGTGCCGAAGGTCGGTTTCGGCTACGCGCCTGAGGTGACCCGGACCGCATGACTTGGCGGATTCATGCGAACACAGGAATGGACTTCCGCGAAGTACAGTCCTGAGTACCTCTTCGCTACCGGGGGCATGGTGATCGCTAAGCCTGAGCGCATCTTCGCTCGGGACTACGCATGGCAGCGCTCGGCCAGGTTCGTGGAGCGCACGGGTACGCGGCCCAAACTCGGTGTTGTCAGCGGGAGGTGTCGCCAGGGCAAGACCTTCCTCTTGGACTCGCTCGCATTCAGCGATCACGTGCTCGGCCCGCACCTCGAGGAGATGTGCCGCCAGTTCGTGATGCTTGAGATCGTCTTGTTCGGCGACCTGCCCGGTGCGGTGCGCAGGGTCGGGCTGGAGGAGTTGTACGGGTGAGGCCGCGCTCCCGCACCCGGGAGCGGTGTTGCCAGGGAGTTAACCGTTCGGGCGTGCTTCGTCAAGCCCTCTAGGATGGCAGTGTCCGAAGACTCCATCCACGAAACGGGTTCAACGACTCATGTCCGCCATAACCCGCGACGAGGTCGCACACCTGGCCCGGTTGTCCAGGCTGGCGCTCACCGGTAACGAGCTCGACCACTACGCCACCCAACTCGATGCCATCATCGAGGCGGTCGCGAAGGTGGCCGAGGTCGCCGCCGAAGATGTGCCGCCATCGTCGCACGCGCTTCCGCTGACCAATGTCTTCCGTGCCGACGAGGTGCGACAGTCCCTGACGCCCGAGCAGGCGCTGGCCGGTGCTCCCGCCGTCGAGGACGACCGATTCCGGGTGCCGCGCATCCTCGGGGAGGAGGCATGAGAGAGCGAACGACCGAACACGGCGCTGTCAGGCTCATCTGCCCGACGAAGGAGGGCGCATGAGTCTGATCCGCAAGACCGCCGCCGAGCTGGCCTCGATGATCGCCGCGGGTGAGGTGTCGTCGGTCGAGGTGGCCGAGGCGCATCTCGACCGCATGGCCGAGGTGGAGCCCAAGGTCAAGGCGTTCCTCCACGTCGATCGCGAGACGACGATCGAGCAGGCGCAGGCCGTCGACACCAGGCTCAGGGCCGGTGAGAAGCTCGGGCCGCTGGCCGGGGTGCCGATCGCGCACAAAGACATCTTCACCACACGTGACATGCCGACGACGGCCGCGTCCAAGATCCTCGAAGGCTGGCGTCCGCCCTACGACGCGACCGTCACCAAGCGGCTGCGCGAGGCGGGGCTGGTGATTCTCGGCAAGACCAACCTCGACGAGTTCGCCATGGGCTCCTCGACGGAAAACTCCGCCTTCCACCCGACGCGCAACCCGTGGGACCTGACGAAGGTGCCGGGGGGTTCCTCCGGTGGGTCGAGTGCGGCCGTGGCGGCCTACGAGGCGCCGCTGTCCACGGGCACCGACACGGGCGGTTCGATCCGGCAGCCGGCCTCGGTGACCGGCATCGTGGGGATGAAGCCGACCTATGGTGGTTCGTCCCGCTATGGGCTGATCGCGTTCGCGAGCTCGCTCGACACGCCGGGGCCGTTCGCCCGCAATGTGCTCGACGCGGCGCTGCTGCAGGAGGCGTTCTCCGGGCACGACCCGATGGACTCGACCTCCATCGACGCCCCCGTGCCTTCGGTGGTCGAGGCGGCCAGGAACGCCGACGTCGCCGGCATGCGGATCGGCGTGCTCAAGGAGTTCGGCGGCGAAGGCTTCCAGCCGGGCGTGCTGGCCCGCTACAACGAGACCGTGCAGCTTCTGGAGTCGCTCGGGGCCAAGGTCGTCGAGGTCTCCTGCCCGTCGTTCACGGTTGCCCTGTACGCCTACTACCTGGTCGCGCCGTCGGAGTGCTCGTCCAACCTGGCGCGCTTCGACGCGATGCGCTACGGCCTGCGCGCCGGCGACGACGGCACCCGCAGCGCGGAGGAGGTCATGGCGCTGACCAGGGCCGCCGGGTTCGGTCCCGAGGTCAAGCGGCGCATCATGCTCGGCACGTACGCGCTGTCGAGCGGCTACTACGACGCCTACTACGGCCAGGCACAGAAGGTGCGCACGGTCATCTCCCGCGAGTTCGAGGCCGCCTACCAGCAGGTCGACGTGCTGGTGTCGCCGACCACGCCGACCACGGCGTTCGCGATCGGCGAGCGCGTCGACGACCCGATGGCGATGTACCTCGCCGACCTGTGCACCATCCCGTCCAACCTGGCCGGCAACGCGGCCATCTCGGTGCCGTGCGGGCTGGCCGAGGAAGACGGTCTGCCGGTCGGCCTGCAGATCATGGCGCCCGTGCTGGCCGACGACCGCTGCTACCGCGTCGGCGCCGCCGTGGAGCAGGCCCTGGAGAGCCGCTGGGGCGGCCCGTTGCTGAAGGAGGCCCCTTCGCTATGACCATGGTCTATGACGAAGCGCTCGACGCGTTCGAGCCGGTGCTCGGCCTGGAGACGCACGTCGAGCTGGGCACCAGGTCGAAGATGTTCTGCGGCTGCAAGACGACGTTCGGCGCCCCGCCCAACACGCAGGTCTGCCCGACCTGCCTGGCGCTGCCCGGCGCGCTGCCGACGGCCAACACCATGGCCATCGAGTCGACGATCCGCATCGGCCTGGCGCTGAACTGCTCGATCGCCGAGTGGTGCCGCTTCGCCCGGAAAAACTACTTTTATCCGGACATGCCGAAGAACTACCAGATCTCGCAGTACGACGAGCCGCTCTGCTTCGACGGCTACGTCGACGTCGAGGTCGACGGCAAGACCGTGCGGATCGAGATCGAGCGGGTGCACCTGGAGGAGGACACCGGAAAGTCCACCCATGTGGGCGGCGCCACCGGCCGCATCCACGGGGCCGACTACTCGATCGTCGACTACAACCGGGCCGGCATCCCGCTCGTCGAGATCGTGACCAAGCCCATCCCGGGCACCGACAGGCTCGCGCCGGAGGTGGCCAGGGCCTACGTCACCGAGCTGCGCGAGATCATGCGCTCGCTGGGCGTCTCAGACGTGCGCATGGAGGAGGGCTCGCTGCGCTGCGACGTCAACGTCTCGCTCATGCCGCGTGGCGCGTCCGAGTGGGGCACCCGCACCGAGACGAAGAACGTCAACTCGCTGCGCAGCGTCGAACGGGCCGTCCGCAGCGAGATCGAGCGGCAGGCGGGCGTCCTCACCGACGGCGGGAAGATCGTCCAGGAGACCCGCCACTTCCACGAGGACACCGGCACCACCACGTCCGGCAGGTCCAAGGAGGAGGCGCAGGACTACCGCTACTTCCCCGAGCCCGACCTGGTGCCGATCGCGCCCGACCCGGACTGGGTGGCCGAGCTGAAGGCGGCGCTGCCCGAGCTGCCGTCGGTCAGGCGCAAGCGGCTGCAGGACGAGTGGGGGTTGTCCGACCTCGACATGCAGGCCATGCACAACGCCGACGCGATCGACCTGGTCGAGGCCACGGTCGCGGCGGGGGCCCCGCCCGCGGACGCGCGCAAGTGGTGGATGGGCGAGCTGGCGCGGCGTGCCAACGAGACCGGCACCCCGCTGGCCGACCTGCCCATCACCCCTGCCGACATCGCCCGCGTGACCGAGCTGGTCGCCTCGGGCGCGCTCAACGACAAGCTGGCGCGCGAGGTGCTCGAAGGCGTGCTGGCCGGCGAGGGCACGCCCGACGAGGTGGTGGAGAAGCGCGGGCTGCAGATCGTCAACGACGAGGGAGAGCTGTCCGCGATCATCGACCAGGTGCTGGCCGACAACGCCGACGCGGCCGACAAGGTGCGCTCCGGCAAGATCGCCGCGGCTGGTGCGCTGGTGGGCGGCGTCATGCGGGCCAGCAAGGGCAAGGCCGACGCGGCCCGCGCCCGGCAGCTGATCCTGGAGAAGCTCGGCGTCTCCGAGTAACCGGCGTCTCACGGTCACCGGGCCCCGCCGCTCCCGTGGCGGGGCCCGCTACGTTGCCGGTGCGCTGCCGGTGCTTGGCGGGTGGCGCGTACGGTCACTCGTTGCGGGACGGCGTGACCGTCTCGACGTCACGCCGGGCCAGCGCCTTCCGCAGCAGCGGCGTGAGCAGGGCGAGGAGCGCCAGCACCAGCAGCACGACCGCGATCGGGCTGCGCACCAGCACGCTCGCGTCGCCCGCGCCGATGGCCAGTGCCCTGCGGAGCTGGATCTCCGCCATCGGGCCCAGGATCATGCCGATCACCGCAGGGGCGACCGGCAGGCCGAAGCGCCGCATGGCGTAGCCGAGCAGGCCGAGCACATAGAGCACGAACAGGTCCACCACGGTGCCGTTCACGGCATAGACCCCGAGCGCGGCGAAGAGGATGATCCCGGCGTACAGGTACGGGCGGGGGATTCGCAGCACGCGCGCCCACAACGGCGCCATGGGCAGGTTGAGCACCAGCAACATCGCGTTGCCGATGAACAGCGAGGCGATCATGCCCCACACCAGCGCGGGGTTGTGGTCGAACAGTTGCGGCCCGGGCTGGAGCCCGTACTGCTGGAAGGCGGCCAGCAAGATCGCGGCCGTGGCCGACGTGGGCAGGCCCAGCGTGAGCAGCGGGACCAGGGTGCCGGCGGCGGAGGCGTTGTTGGCCGCCTCGGGGCCGGCGACGCCCTCGATCGCGCCCTTGCCGTATTCCTCGCGGGCCACGCCGCGCGCCAGGCGCTTCTCGGCCGCGTACGACAGGAAGGTGGGGATTTCCGCGCCCCCGCCGGGCAGCGCGCCGAACGGGAAGCCCAGCGCGGTGCCGCGCAGCCAGGGCAGCCACGAGCGTCCCCAGTCGGAGCGGCCCATCCACGCCCGGCCCACGGGCACCACCTCGGGCATGGCGTGGCGCAGCCGCGAGGCCACGTAGAGCGACTCGCCGAGCGCGAACAGCCCGACCGCCACGATCACCACGTCGATGCCGTCGAGCAGCTGCGGGATGCCCAGCGTGAGCCGTGCCTGGCCGGTCTGCTGGTCGATGCCGATCAGCCCGATCACCAGGCCGAGCCCCAGGGAGGCCAGGCCGCGTACGACCGAGCGGGACAACACGGACGACACGGCGGTGAACGCGAGGACGGCCAGCGCGAAGTAGTCCTCGGGGCCGAACGAGATCGCGAAGCTGACCACGGCGGGCGCCGCCACGACCAGCAGCGCGGTCGCGATCGTCCCGGCCACGAACGAGCCGATGGCCGCCGTGGCCAGCGCCTGGGCGGCCCGGCCCCGCCTGGCCATCTTGTTGCCCTCCAGCGCCGTGATCATGGAGGCGGACTCGCCCGGCGTGTTGAGCAGGATGGAGGTGGTGGAGCCGCCGTACATGCCGCCGTAGTAGATGCCGGCGAACATGATGAACGCGCTGGCCGGCGGCACCGTGAACGTGATCGGCAGCAGCAGCGCCACGGTCATCGCGGGCCCGATGCCGGGCAGCACGCCGACGAGCGTGCCGAGCGTGACGCCGATGAGCGCGTACATGAGGTTGACCGGGGTGAGCGCGGCGGCGAAGCCGTCGAGGAGGAGCTGCAGCGACTCCACCTAGATCACTCCCGTCAGCGGCCCGCCGGGCAGCGACACGCCGAGCCCTTTGACGAACAGCAGGTACGTGGTGATCCCCACGACCACCGCGATCACGGCGGCGCGCAGCTTGTCCTCGGCGCCGAGGGCCACGGCGAGGCCGAAGAAGAGCAGGCTCGCCCCGATGATCCAGCCGAGCACGTTCAGCAGCACGCTGAACGCCAGGAAGATCCCGCTGACCAGCCCGACGCTGCGCCAGTCGGCGGGCGCGTCGACGTCGACGTCCTCGCTCTCCTCGGGGTCGCCCCGCCCGCCGCGTACGACGTCGGCCACGTAGAACAGGCCGATGAGCACCATGGCGCCGCCCACCAGCATGGGGAAGAAGCGCGGCCCGAGGCCGAGCTGGGAGGCCGCGGCGGAGACGTCGAGCGTCCCGACGACGACGAGCACGCCCAGCACCAGCACGACGAGCGCCAGCCCGAGCTCGGGCCGCCACCAGCGGGCCATCAGGAGACGAGCCCCATTTCAGCGATGATCGCCTTGACCCTGGTCTGCTCGGCGGCCAGGTAGTCGGCGAACTGTTGTCCCGTCTGGAACGAGTCGATCCAGCCGTTCTTGGCCACCGCGTCCTTCCACGGCTGCGCGTCGTGCATCTTGGTGACCAGGTCGGTCAGCGCCTTCTTGTCGGCGTCGGAGAGCCCGGCAGGGGCGACGAAGCCGCGCCAGTTGGCCAGCTCGACGTCGAGCCCGGCCTCCTTCAGCGTGGGAGCGTCCAGGTCCGGCAGCCGCTCGCCCGAAGTGACGCCCAGCGCGCGCAGCTTGCCCGACTTCACGTGCTCGGCGAACTCGGCCACGCCCGAGATGCCCGCGCTCACCTTGTTGCCGAGCAGCTCGTTGAGCGCCTCGCCGCCGCCCGAGTGGGCGATGTAGTTGACCTGCTTGGGGTCGATGCCCGCGGCCTTGGCCATCAGACCGGCCACGATGTGGTCGGTGCCGCCCGCGGACCCGCCGGAGATGGACACCTTCGACGGGTCGGCCTTCCAGGCCGCCACCATGTCGTCCAGCGTCTTGTAGGGCGACGCGGCCGGTACGACGATGATCTCGTACTCCTCGGTCAGCTTGGCGATGGGCGTGGTCTCCGCCAGCGTGACCTTCGACTTGTTCTGCTCGATGGCACCCACCATGACCAGGCCCATGGTCATCAGCAGGTTGCCGTTGCCCTTTTCGCCGGCGAGCTGGGCCAGGCCGATGGTGCCTCCGGCGCCGGGCACGTTGTACACCTCTACCTTGCGCTGCGGGTCGGCCGCTTTGATGGCCTGCTCGGCGATGCGGGAGGTCTGGTCCCAGCCGCCACCGGGCGCCGCCGGGGCCATGATCCGCAACGGCGAGCTCGCGGACGTGCCCGTCGTCTCGCCACAGCCGGTCAGTGCGCCAAGGGAGAGTGCCGCGAGGGCGGCGAATACGCGCAAGCGCATGATCACTCCAAGAAGGGTTTCACAGTGATAAAACCCGGATCGTGAAGCCCCTACCCTCCGGAGTCGACCCTTTGCACGGTTGCCGTCATAGTGGTCGTATTGGTCGCGCGTCCATGGCCCGCCGGGCGGCGGTGCGCCCCGCGACCTGGCCGTGACCTCGATTTGTTTCCATGTGCCCGTGAGACGGGTTCGTGAAGCCTCACTCGGGACCCAGCTGTTCGCGCTCCAGATGGTGATCGTGCTGCTCGCCGTGGGGGGCACCGGAGGCGTGTGGGCCGAGCACACGCGTGATCAGCTGGCCTCGCTCCACCAGCAACGGGCACTGGCGATCGCGCAGTCGGTGGCCGCGCTTCCGCAGGTCCGGGAGGCGTTCAAGCTGAGCGGCCCGGAGACGGTGCTGCAACCGCTGGCCATGAGCGTCCAGCAGGAGACCGGCGCCGACTACGTCGTGATCGCCAACACCGACCAGAAACGTTACGCCCACCCCAACGCCTCGCTGATCGGCAAGCAGCTGTCCACCGACGGCAGCACGGTGCTCAGGACGGGCCGGAGCTGGGTCGGCAAGGAGACCGGCACGATCGGCACCACGGTCAGGGGCAAGACGCCCATCCGCGACGAATACGGCGAGATCATCGGCCTGGTCTCGGTCGGCGTGCTGGAGACCACGGTCATCAGCCAGGTCGTCGACGCGCTGCCGCCGCTGATCTGGACGGCGCTCGCCGTCCTGCTGGCCGGCCTCGCGCTGGCCGCGCTGATCACCGCGCGGGTGCGCCGCCAGACGTTCGGCCTGGAGCCGCGCGAGATCGCCGCCCTGCTGGAGCAGCGCGAGGGTGTGCTGCACGGCGTCAAGGAGGGCGTGCTGGCGCTCGACCTCAACGGGCGCGTCACTCTGGTCAACGACGCCGCCCGCGAGCTGCTGGGCGACGTGGGTGCCGACCTGACCGAGATGCCGGTCTCCGAGCGCATGCGCGACGTGCTCGGAGGCGCCGACCCCGGCGAGGACCGCGTCGTGCTGCACGGCGACCGCGTGCTGGTGCTCAACCGCACCCCGGTCTCCGTACGCGGCCACCACCGCGGCTGGGTGGTGACCCTGCGCGACCGCACCGAACTCGTCCGCCTGGCCCGCGAGCTCGACGACGCCAGCAGCGCGACCGAGGCGCTGCGGGCGCAGGCACACGAGTTCGCCAACCGCATGCACACCGTCGTCGGACTGCTGGAGCTGGGCGAGCACGAGGCCGCGATCGGCTTCATCACCCGCACCACCGGCGGCTCGTACGCGGCCGGTCTGCGCGAGCGGGTCCAGGACCCGACCCTGGCCGCGCTGCTGCTGGCCAAGTCCGCGGAGGCGGCCGAGCGGGGCGCCACGCTCGTGTTGTCGGACCGCTCCACCGTGCCGGTCGGCCTGCTCGGCGACCCGCAGGACGCGGTGCTGGTGGTGGGCAACCTGGTCGCGAACGCCATCGACGCGCTCGACGGCGCCGAGGGCACGATCGAGGTGTCGGTGCAGGCCGATCACGACGGGCTGCGGGTGCGTGTCGGCGACTCGGGCCCCGGCATCGCTCCCGGCCTGGTGGAGGAGGTCTTCAGGGAGGGCTTCACGACCAAGGCCGCCCAGTCGGGGCCGCGCGGTCTCGGCCTGGCCCTGACCCGGCAGGTGTGCCTGCGCAGAGGAGGCTGGGTGCGGGTGACGAACGCGGACGGCGCCGTCTTCACCGCTCTCCTCCCGGCGGCCGGAGAGCGGGCGGGGGCGGGCTCGTGAACGACATCAGGGTGCTCGTCGTCGACGACGACTTCATGGTCGCGCGGATCCACAGCGGCTACGTGTCCCGCGTGCCGGGGTTCAGCGTCGTCTCCGTCGCCCACAACGGGGCCGGCGCGCTGGCCGCGGCGGCGGAGCTGCGGCCCGACCTCGTGCTGCTCGACATCTACCTGCCCGACATGTCGGGGCTCGAGGTGCTCAAGGCGATCAACGACGTGGACGTCCTCATGATCAGCGCGGCCCGCGACGTGCCCACGGTCAAGGAGGCCATGCGCGGCGGCGCGGTCAACTATCTGATCAAGCCGTTCACCGCCACCGCGCTGACCGAGCGGCTCCAGCAGTACGCCGACACCCGCAGGCGCATCACCGCCCTCGGCCGCGAGGCCCGCCAGGACGACGTCGACCGGCTCTTCGGCACGCCCATGACCGCGGCTCCCATGCCCAAAGGTCTGTCCCCGGCCACGTGCGCGCTGGTCGCCGACAGCCTGCGGGAGGCGGGCCGCGACCTGTCGGCCATCGAGGCCGCCCAGCTCACGGGCCTGTCACGGGTGAGCGCCCGTCGTTATCTCGAACACCTTTGCGCGGCAGGGCAGGCCGAACTCCGGCCGCGTTACGGCACGGCCGGTCGTCCGGAACATCGCTACCGGTGGCTAGGTTGACACACTTCCGTAGTCATTTCCCGTGACATATGCGGATCCGCGTGCCTTACTGTTGCCTGAGACTTGGCTGCGGACCGGGAGGAGGTTGAGGCGTGCGAAACGCCGGACCGATCGAGTCACCGACCGACCCGTTCGCCTCGGTGCCACTGCCCACGTCGAGCGTCTCCAAGAAGCCGCGGATCGAAGGGCTGCCGCCGGGGGTCTCCCGGGACATCTTCGGACCGCCGGAACGACAGGAGCCCCGGCAGGCCCAATCCCCGAATGCCTCGGGCGGTCCCTCGGGCGGCGCGCTGCCCCCAGCCCCGCCACCGGCGCAGCCGTGGCCGATGGCGGGCAAGGACTCGGGCCGGCCCGCTCCCGTGTTCGGCCAGGAAAGCCCGCGCGAACACCCGCCCGCCTTCGAGCCCGAGCCGCGCAAACGGCGCCTCCTGCCGGGGCTGCTCACGCTTCTCCTGCTGCTCGCCGTGCTGGCGTACGTCGTGCCCGCCGTGCTCATGTCCGGCAGTGTGCTGCGCGGCACCCGCGTGTCGGGGGTCGACATCGGCGGACTGACCGTCACACAGGCGGCCGACAAACTGCGCACCGAGCTTGCCGCCCAGCTGAGCAAGCCGGTCGTGGCCGACATCGGCGGCAAGAAGGACACCATCCAGGCCGACGAGGCCGGGCTGGAGCTCGACGTGGTCGGCACCATCGGCCAGGCGCCCAGCGGCTTTCCCAGCCCGCAGGAGGTGTGGCGCGGCCTGACCGGCACCACCGAGCTCGAACCCAAGATCAACATCGACACCTCCCAGCTCACCAGGACCGTCGAGGGCCTGGCCGAGTCCGTGGACAAGCGCGCGCAGGAGGGCCGGGTGGCCTTCTCCGGGCTGACGCCGAAGGCCCGCCAGCCGCAGGACGGCGTGCTGCTCGACAGGGACGACGCCGTGAAGAGGATCGGCGACGCCTTCCTGCGGGGCGGCGGCTCCGTCGTGCTCACCCTGAGGCCGTCCAAGCCCGTCACCACCCCGGAAGCCGTCAGGTCGGCCATGACCAGGGCGAAACAGGCCGTCGCCGCCCCCATCACGCTGACCCTCGACGGCAAGCAGGCGCAGGTTTCGCCCGCCGCGATCGCGGCCAACCTGTCCTTCGCCTCCGACGGCAGCGGCGGGCTCGCGCCGCAGTTCGCCGCCAAGGCGGTGCTCGCCGACGTGGAGAGCGACCTGGTCTCCGCCGCGCAGCAGCCGCGCGACGCCACGTACGAGATCGTGAACGGCAAGCCGGTCCTGGTGCCCGCCCGCACCGGCCGGGGCGTGAACGACAAGCTGCTGGCCAGGGACGCCGAGAAGGTGTTCGCCGAGGGCGGCGACCGGACGATCCCGGTGCGGCTGGGCGCCGTCGCCCCCACGGTCGCGACCTCGGAGATCCGCGGCCTCGGCATCAAGGAGACCCTCGCCACCTTCACCACGAACTTCGCCTGCTGCCAGCCGCGCGCGAAGAACATCCAGCGCATGGCGGAGGAGCTCGACGGCCACATCGTCAAGCCGGGCGAGACGTTCTCGATCAACGATGTCGTGGGCGAGCGGACCCTCGAGGACGGGTACGTCGAAGCGGCGGAGACCGTGGGCGGGCGCCTGGTCAACATCGTCGGCGGTGGGGTCTCGCAGTTCGCCACGACGATGTACAACGCGGCGTACTTCAGCGGGCTCGAGGACGTCGAGCACAAGCCGATGGACTACTACACCGACCAGTTCCCGGCCGGGCGTGACGTCGTGCTGCTCTATCCGGAGTCGGACCTGAAGTGGCGCAACGACTCGGACAACGGCGTGCTGATCAAGACCGCGTTCACGCAGACGTCGGTGACGGTGGCGCTCTGGGGCACCGAGCGGTACGACAAGATCGAGGCGATCGAGTCGGAACGGCGGGACCTCACCCAGTTCCGGCGCGAGACCAGCAACGAGCCCGGCTGCCTGCCGACGACGGGCGCTCAGGGATTCACCATCGACGTCACGCGGGTGTTCCACAAGGACGGCCGGGTGGTCAAGAAGGACGACAAGTTGACCACCAAGTACCGTCCGCAGCCCCAGACCACCTGCACCGCGTCGTGAGGCGCGCCGCCTCAGCGAACGGCCCTGGTCACGAGGTGGGAACGGACAGGATGCGGTCGTCGCCTTCCCGCGGCGAACCCCTGCCGTCCTTGTTGCTGGTGCCCACCCACACGGTCCCGTCAGGGGCGGTGGTGACCGCGCGGAGGCGGCCGTAGCGGTCGGTGAGGTGGGCGACCGGCCGGCCGGCGGCGCCGTCAGAGCCGAGCGGCACCTGCCACAGGCGCTCCCCGCGCAGGGCCCCCACCCACAGCGAACCACCGGCGTACGCCAGGCCGGACGGCGAGGCCTCGTCGGTCGACCAGGTGAGGATCGGGTTCACGAACCGCTCGTCATCGCCCCGGCCTTCGACCTCGGGCCAGCCGTAGTTGGCGCCCGGCTGGATCAGGTTGACCTCGTCGTAGGCGTTGGCGCCGAACTCGGAGGCGTACAGGCGGTCCGAGTCGTCCCACGCCAGGCCCTGGACGTTGCGGTGGCCGTAGCTGTAGACGAGCGTGCCGAACGGGTTGCCGGGGGCGGGCGCGCCGTCCACGGTCATGCGCAGGATCTTGCCCGCGAGGGAGTCGCGCTGCTGGGCGAGGTCACGGTCGCCGGTCTCGCCGGTGGAGGCGTACAGGTGACCCTCGGGGCCGAACGCCAGCCTGCCGCCGTTGTGGATGCCGCCCTTGGGGATGCCCTGGACGAGCACCCGACGGTCGCTGAGCGCGTCTCCGGACAGCCGGTAGCGGACGATCCGGTTGTCCTCGGCGGCGGTGTAGTACAGGAAGACGTGCTGGTCCTTGACCGCGACCCCCATCAGGCCGCCCTCGCCGTCCGGCGTCACGCCCTCGATCGTGCCCAGCTCGCTCACCTTGCCGTCACCGGCGACCCGGAGCAGCCGGGCGGTGTCACGCTCGGTGACCAGGGCGTCGCCGCCGGGCAGGAACGCGATCGCCCACGGCACGGCCAGCCCGGTCGCCACGTCCTTGGGGGCGCCGGCGGCGGACGGCCCCGAGGCCGACACGGCGGCCGTCGGGAGCACCGCGCCGCCGCTGCCGGAGCAGCCGGTGATCCCGGTGAGCAGGACGGTCAGCGACAGGGTCGCGCAGAGTTTCCGCATGGGTTCCATCCTTCCCGGAGTACGGAGCGGGAGTCGTAAGGTTTTCCGCATGAAGACCTGGGTTCCGTCAGATTCGGCGGCTGATGTTCTTTCCGGCCTGTCTGGGGTCGAATGCGCCGTGTACAACAGCACGACCTCGATGCCGGAAGGCGTCGAGGAGGTGGAGGTCTGGATCCCGCCGCTGGCCACCGTGCCCGGCGTGCGGGAGACGATGGCGCGGATGAGCTCGTTGCGGCTCGTGCAGACCGTGACCGCGGGGGTGGAGCCGTACCGTCCGCACATCCCTGAGGGCGTGACGCTGTGCAACGCGCGTGGCGTGCACGACGCGGGGACCGCGGAGTGGGCGGTCGGGGCGATGGTGGCGGTGGTGCGCGACTTCCCCGGGTTCGTGGACGCGCAGCGCAGGCGTGAGTGGACCTACCACCACACCGGCGTCCTCGCCGACTCGACCGCGCTGATCGTCGGCTACGGCTCCATCGGGGCGGCGCTGGAGCGGCGGCTCGCCGGGTTCGAGGTCGAGGTCGTACGCGTGGCCAGGACCGCCCGCGACGGCGTGCACGGCATGGCAGACCTGCCCGCGCTGCTGCCGGCGGCGGACGTCGTGGTGCTGCTCGTGCCCGCCACGCCCGACACGGCCGGGATGGTGGACGCCGCGTTCCTGGCCCGCATGAAGGACGGCGCCGTGCTCGTCAACGCCGCCCGGGGCGGGATCGTCGACACCGACGCCCTGATCGCCGAGCTGAAAACGGGTAGACTGCGCGCCGCGCTGGACGTGACGGCGCCGGAGCCGCTGCCGGAGGGCCACCCCCTCTGGAGCGCGCCGGGCGTGCTGATCACCCCTCACGTCGCGGGCAGCACCCCCGCGTCCGAGCGGCGCGTGCTCCGCCTCATCCGGGCCCAGCTGGAGCGTTATCTCGCAGGTGAGCAGCTGATCAATGTCATAACCGACACGTACTGAGAGGATCCCGGAACGTGGCTGGTCCGTGACCTTCGGTGCGTAGCGTTACGTTTGCAGGGAGTTCCTGACTCACTGTCAAGGCGCTCTTGGCAGCAATTGGTCCGTGTGGTTATCAGATCGGTGACGACAACGGCGTTGTCACCACCCGCGCACCCACAACCGCACACACTGGCGACGTGGTCCGCCGGGCTTCGGCGGTCATGGGCGCAGAGGACGAGACGGGATGGGCAACGACTGTGATCCGCTGGCGTGATCCACGGGTGCCGCTGACCGCGGCGGCGGCGGCCGGCGCGGTGGCGTTCGCCGCCGCGCTTCTCGCGGGCGGTCAGCCCTTGCTCACCGGCGCGGTCGCGGGAGGGCTCGCGGCGCTGGCCGCCGCCACCGCCCTGCTGATCGCCTCGGTGAAGTCGGCCGCGCATCGCCCCATGGCGATGGGCGCGCGCTGGATGGGCGGCGGCGCCGTCATCTGGGCCGCCGGTGTGGCGCTGCGTCCCTTCGCCGAGAGCTTCGTGGTCAGCTTCGCCGACATGTTCGTGTTGCTCGGCACCGGTGTCACGGCCGGTGGCGCGCTGATCGCCGCCGACCGCAAGTTCCCGGTCAGAGCCGTTTTACGGCAGGTCACCGATGCCTATCTGTGCGCCGCCTCGCTCTTCCTGATCGGCTGGGTGGTGGCGCTGCGCCACGTCTACGCCAACGCGGCCGACCCCGCCGCCTTCACGTTCGTGATGCTGCCGCCGATGATCGCGCTGCTGGTCACGTTCGCCGTGATCCCGTCCGTGCTCACCAGCAAGGCCACCTCATGGCTGCTCGGGCTGGCCGGCGTCGGCGTGCTCGCCACCATGACCGTGGCGGGCCTGACGGTCGCGGTGGCGCGGCTCGACGGCGGCGACGCGCCGCTCTGGAGCGTCATGCTCGCGCCGGTCGCGTTCCTGCTCCTGGCCGCCGTCCCGTGGGGTCCTCGCGGCAGGCAG
The DNA here is from genome assembly GCF_004349015.1 of Nonomuraea diastatica. Classification (NCBI taxonomy): domain Bacteria; kingdom Bacillati; phylum Actinomycetota; class Actinomycetes; order Streptosporangiales; family Streptosporangiaceae; genus Nonomuraea; species Nonomuraea diastatica. The sequence goes on along the minus strand of NZ_SMKP01000166.1, from coordinate 8,240 downwards.
GCGGGCGGGCCCGCCGTGTCCGGCGTGATCGGCGTGGTCCCGCTGGCGCTGGTCGCGATCGCGGCCTGCACGCTGCTCGCGCACCTGGCGGGCGGGCCGAAGGGGCCGGCGGTCACCGGCGTCGTGGTGGTCGCCGTCTCCGTCGTGCTGCTCCTGCTCGTGCGCCTGTTCGTGGTGTCGGCGACCAACCTGCGCCTGCGCGGCCTGGTCAAGCTCGGCGAGCGGCAGCTCAGGGAGCTGGCGGAGAGCACCGGTGACGTGGTGTTCCTGTGCGACTACGAGGGCGTGGTGCGCGAGATCGGCGCCGGGGTCGAGGCCACCTACGGCTACCACCCCGACCAGCTGGTGGGCGGGTCGATCTTCGACTACATCCACCCGGAAGACGTGCCCGGCATCCAGGTCGCGATGCGGGCCATGCACCTCGACGAGGAGAGCGCCTCGCCCGGCGCCTGCCTGATCGCGTGCCGGGTGCGGGCCTCCGACGGCACCTGGCGCCCCACCGAGTCCGTGGCCACTCGCCACGTGAGCGGCGACGAGCTGATGCTGGTGACCACCAGAGACGTCAGCGACGAGGAGGCCCTGCGCAACCAGGTCGCTCACCTGACCTTCCACGACGGCGTCACCGGGCTGCCCAACCGCGCCTACTTCGAAGAGCGCACCCGTGAGGTGCTCTCCGGCCGCACGCCGGGCACCGGAGGAGCCAACACCGCGGTCATCTTCCTCGACCTCGACGGGTTCACCTCGGTCAACGACTCCGTCGGCCACGCCAGCGGCGACTACCTCCTCGGCCAGGCGGCCAGGCGGCTGCGCGGTGCCGTGCGGGCCGACGACACGCTGGCCAGGTGGGGCGGAGACGAGTTCGCGGTGCTGGTGGAGACGGGCGGCGAGGCGCAGCTCGCGGTCGACCTGGCCGAGCGGCTCGTCCGCGCGGTCTCGCAGGAGCCGTTCCGCGTCGCCGACCGCGACGTGGCCCTGACCGCCAGCGTGGGCGTGGCCTTCACCGAGGACGACATGCCCGCGGGCGACCTCATCCGCAACGCCGACGTCGCCATGGCACGCGCCAAGGAGCTCGGCGGGCGGCGGGTCGAGGTGTTCGCCGCGCAGATGCACGCCGACGTCGTGCGCCGCCTGGAGCTGGCCGCCGACCTGCAGCGGGCCCTGATCGACCAGCAGTTCGCGATCGAATACCAGCCGGTGGTCGACCTCGCCACGTCGCGGGTGACCGCGGTCGAGGCGCTGGTGCGGTGGTGGCGCGGGTCGGTGTTCGTGCCGCCTGAGCAGTTCCTCGGCCCTGCCGAGGACACCGGGCTGATCGTGCCGCTGGGCGAGTGGATCCTGCGCGAGGCGTGCCGCGAGGTGGCCGCCTGGCGGGCCGAGTCCTGGGACATCGGCCTGTCGCTCAACCTGTCGGCCCGCCAGATCACCGCGCCCCGGTTCGTCGAGACCGTGGAGGAGGCGCTGGCCGAGAGCGGGCTGCCCGCCTCCGCACTCACCCTTGAAGTGATCGAGGAGATGCTGGTCGAAGACGCCGAGGAGACCATCAAGCGGCTGTCCGAGCTGCGCGCGCTCGGCGTGCGCCTGGCCATCGACGACTTCGGCACCGGCTACGCATCGCTGGCCTTCCTCCGGCAACTCCCGGTCGACATGATCAAGATCGACCCGTCGTTCGTGTCGGGGCTCGGCAAGGACGACACGCTGACGCTGCTCACGAGCACGATCGTGCGGCTCGGCCACGACCTCGGGCTCATCGTGGTGGCCGAGGGCATCGAGCGTCCCGAGCAGCTTGAGCTGCTCAAGCAGATGGGCTGCACGCGGGGGCAGGGCTTCCTGGTGGCCCGGCCCATGGCGGCCCGCGGGGTCGACTCCCTGATGCGGACGAGTCTCACCGTTTGAGACATGTGTCCACCAAGTTGACACTGGGGCGTTCGGAGCGGCTATCGTGTAAGCCATGCTTCGCAGTGAGATTCTCGTAGTACTTCGCCGGCGCGCAGGCCGATAGCGAAGCACGACGACCTGCGCGCCGCCCCAGGCCCACCTCCCCGGTGGGACGGGGCCTTTTTTATGTCCTTAAGCGAGTAGCCACGCAAGGAACGAGCCGATGACCGAACGCATGACAGGTGCGCAGTCCCTGGTGAGGGCGCTGGAGCACATGGACGTCGACACAGTGTTCGGGATCCCAGGCGGCGCCATTCTGCCGGCCTACGATCCTCTCTACGACTCGACCAAGGTCCGGCACGTCCTCGTACGCCACGAGCAGGGCGCCGGCCACGCCGCCGAGGGCTACGCGCAGGCGACGGGCCGGGTCGGGGTGTGCATGGCGACCAGCGGCCCCGGCGCCACCAACCTGGTGACCCCCATCGCCGACGCGTACATGGACTCGGTGCCGATCGTGGCGATCACCGGTCAGGTGGCGAGCGGGTCCATCGGCACCGACGCCTTCCAGGAAGCCGACATCTCCGGCATCACCATGCCGATCACGAAGCACAACTTCCTGATCACCGATCCCGCGGACATCCCGCGTACGATCATGGAGGCCTTCCACATCGCCTCGACCGGCCGGCCAGGCCCCGTGCTCGTCGACATCTCGAAGGACGCGCTGCAGGCGGAGACCACGTTCCAGTGGCCGCCGACCATGCAGCTGCCCGGCTACCGCCCCGTGACCAGACCCCACTCCAAGCAGATCCGCGAGGCCGCCAAGCTGATCGCCGAGGCCAGGCGCCCGGTCCTGTACGTCGGCGGCGGCGTGCACAAGGCGGGCGCGTCGGCCGAGCTGCTGGAGCTGTCCGAGCTGACCACCATCCCGGTCGTCACCACCCTGATGGCCAGGGGCACCTTCCCCGACAGCCACCCCCAGCACATGGGGATGCCGGGGATGCACGGCAGCGTCTCGGCCGTCGGCGCGCTGCAGCAGTCCGATCTGATCATCGGCCTGGGCGTGCGCTTCGACGACCGGGTGACGGGCCACCTGCCGTCGTTCGCGCCCCGCGCGAAGATCGTGCACGCCGACATCGACCCGGCGGAGATCTCGAAGAACCGCCACGCCGACGTCCCGATCGTGGGTGACTGCAAAGAGGTCATCAGCGACCTCGTCAGCACGATCCAGGCGTCGGGCGAGCGCGGCGACTACGCCGACTGGTGGACGGTGCTCAACGGCTACAAAGCGACCTACCCGCTGGGCTACGACACGTTCGAGGACGGCTCGCTGGCGCCTCAATACGTGATGGAGCGGCTGGGCGCCATCGCGGGCCCCGACGCCTACTACGTGGCAGGCGTGGGACAGCACCAGATGTGGGCCTCGCAGTTCATCGGCTACGAGAAGCCTGGCTCGTTCATCAACTCCGGCGGCCTGGGCACCATGGGCTTCGCCGTGCCGGCCGCGATGGGCGCGAAGATGGGCCGCCCCGACGCCACGGTGTGGGCCATCGACGGCGACGGCTGCTTCCAGATGACCAACCAGGAGCTCGCCACCTGTGCCCTTGAGGGCGTGCCGGTCAAGATCGCCGTCATCAACAACGGTAACCTCGGCATGGTCCGCCAGTGGCAGGCGCTCTTCTACGACGAGCGCTACTCCAACACCGACCTGCAGACGACGCGCCGCATCCCGGACTTCGTCAAGCTGGCCGAGGCTTATGGTTGTGTGGGCCTGCGTTGCGAGCGTCCAGAAGACGTCGACGCGACGATCGAGAAGGCCATGGAGATCAACGACGTTCCTGTCGTGGTCGACTTCGTCGTCCACCAGGACGCCATGGTCTGGCCCATGGTCGCGGCGGGCACCAGCAACGACGACATCAAGATCGCCCGTGACATGGCGCCGAAGTGGGAGAACGAGGATGACTAGGAGCGAACCCGACGCCTCGCGAGCGGAGCGAGCCAGTCAGCAGAGTGCGTCGCGAAGCGGAGTGGTCGCGACGGAGGAGCGCCCGCGGAGCGAACGAGGAGTGGTGAGCGACCAATGAGCCGTCACACCCTCTCCGTGCTTGTCGAGAACAAGCCGGGCGTGCTCGCGCGGGTGTCCGCGCTGTTCAGCCGCCGGGGCTTCAACATCGACTCGCTGGCCGTCGGGCCGACCGAGCACGACGACATCTCGCGGATGACGATCGTGGTCAGCGTCGAGGAGCTGCCTCTCGAGCAGGTCACCAAGCAGCTCAACAAGCTGGTGAACGTGCTCAAGATCGTCGAGCTCGACACGTCGCAGTCCGTGCAGCGCGAGCTGATGCTGATCAAGGTGAAGGCCGACGCCGACAGCCGCTCCCACGTGCTGGAGCTCGTCCAGCTCTTCCGGGCCCGCTGCATCGACGTGGCGGCCGACGCCGTGACCATCGAGGTCACCGGCACCACCGACAAGCTCGAGGCGTTCGTGAAGGTCCTCGAGCCGTTCGGCATCAAAGAACTCGTTCAGTCGGGCATGGTGGCCATCGGCCGCGGCGCCCGTTCCATCACCGACCGGTCCCTCAGGGCACTGGACCGTACCGCCTGAAAGGTTTTGAGCAAGTGACCGAGATCTACTACGACGACCAGGCCGACCTGTCGATCATCCAGGGGCGCCACGTGGCCGTGCTGGGGTACGGCAGCCAGGGCCACGCCCACGCGCTCTCCCTGCGTGACTCCGGCGTCGACGTGCGCGTCGGGCTGCCGGAGGGCTCCAAGAGCCGCGAGAAGGCGGAGAACGACGGCCTTCGCGTCGTCACGCCGTCCGAGGCGGTCGAAGAGGCCAACCTCACGATGATCCTGGCTCCCGACCACATCCAGCGCCAGCTCTACGCCGACCACGTGGCTCCCAACCTCGTCGAGGGCGACGCGCTGTTCTTCGGGCACGGCCTGAACATCCGCTACGGCCTCATCGAGGCTCCCGAGGGCGTCGACGTGTGCATGGTCGCGCCCAAGGGCCCGGGCCACCTCGTGCGCCGCCAGTTCGAGGCGGGCCGCGGCGTGCCCGTCCTCGTGGCCGTGGAGAAGGACGCCTCGGGCAAGGCGCTCGACCTGGCGCTGTCGTACGCGAAGGGCATCGGCGGCACGCGCGCCGGCGCGCTGCGCACGACGTTCAAGGAGGAGACCGAGACCGACCTGTTCGGCGAGCAGGTCGTGTTGTGCGGTGGCGTGTCCGAGCTGATCAAGGCGGGCTTCGAGACGCTCATCGAGGCCGGCTACCAGCCCGAGGTCGCCTACTTCGAGTGCCTGCACGAGATGAAGCTGATCGTCGACCTCATGTACGAAGGCGGCCTGTCGAAGATGTACTGGTCGGTGTCCGACACCGCCGAGTACGGCGGCTACACCCGCGGCCCGCGCGTCATCGGCGACGAGGCGCGCCAGGAGATGCGCCGCATCCTCGCCGAGGTCCAGGACGGCACCTTCGCCCGGCAGCTCGTCGAGGAGTTCGACGGCGGCCAGAAGGAGTTCCACCGCAAGCGCCAGGAGCTGGCCGACAACCCGATCGAGAAGACCGGCGCCAAGCTCCGCCCGATGATGAGCTGGCTGAAGGCCTGAAACCCCTTGGGGCCGCCGGGCGGGGTGGAGCCCGCCCGGCGCCTCAGCGCACCTTGAGCACCGTCTTGGGCGGCGCGGTGCGGTTCTCCAGCTCCGTGTGGGCCCGCGCGGCGCGCTCCAGCGGTAGGACGGCCGGGGCGGGCTCGTTCAGCACACCGCTGTGCACCAGGTCGACGATGGCCGCCGTGGCCTCGCTCACCTTCCCCGGCACCAGGTGCGCGACGCCGCCCACGCTGAGCCCGATCACACTGCTCGACCCGAGCCAGATCGAGTCGCCGGACAGCGGCGTGTCCTCGCCGCTGGCGTTGCCGAGCACCAGCAGCCGGCCGAAGGGCGCGAGCCGGTCGAACGCCTGCCGCCGCAGCCGCCCGCCGACCGGGTCGATGACGATGTCCGCGCCCCGGCCGCCGGTCAGCCGGTCGATCGAGCTCTCGAAGTCCTCGGCGAGCACCACGGCGGTGCACTCGGCCGGGGCCGACGGCCGCTTGGCCGCGCTGCCGACCACGCCGATCACCCGCCGGGCGGGATGGACGGCGGCGAGCCTGCACACCGCGCCGCCCAGGCCACCGCTGGAGCCCAGCACCACGACGTCGTCATGGGCGGAGAGCCGCGCCAGGTCGTGCAGCGCCAGCCAGGCGGTCACCCCGTTCACCAGCGCGGCGGCGATGCGGGCCAGGTCGGCGCCTTCGGGGATGGGCGCGGCCATGGAGGCGTGGGGCGGTCGCCACCTCGGCGTAGCCGCCGGCCCGTGGCGCCCTGCCGAAGTCGTTGAGCAGCGCGCCGACCGGCTGCCCGGCCTCGAAGCCGGTCACGCCGTCCCCGACCTCGCGCACCCGGCCGGTGACCTCGATGCCGGGGATGAAGGGCGTGGGGAAGTCAAAGGCGCCGGCACGGAACAACGTGTCGACGAAGCCCACCCCGGCGTACTCCACCTCGATGGTGATCTCTCCCGAGCCGGGAGCGGGCGCCGGCACCTCTCCCGGTTCGAGGGCATCGACCGTGCCCGGTTGTTGCACCACGACAGCGCGCATGACGTCCTCCAGCATTGATGCGGTGGGAAGTGCGACAAGTTAGCATCACGCCCGAGCGCTGCCGAGGGCGGCTACCCGATCTCCACGACCAGCTTCCCGCGTACGCCGCCCGCCTCCAGGGCGCGGTGTGCCTCGGCGATGCGGGAGAGCGGATAGACCGTGTCGACGACGGGCCGGATCGTGCCGCTCTCCACCAGCCGGGTCAGGTCGGCGAACAGCTCGTGAGTGGGCTTGCCGCTGAAGGCGCGCACCCGCCGCGAGCCGAACACGGCCGACGCGAGCATGTACGCCAGCGACCCCGCCACGTTGCCCAGATCGAACGCGATCGACACCATGCGCCCGCCCGGCGCGAGCAGCCGCCGGTAGGCGGCCATGCCGGTGCCCACCGTGTCCAGCACGACGTCGAACTCGCCGAGGTCTCCCGGCCCGGTGGTGGCGTAGTCGAAGGCCTCGTCGGCGCCGAGCTCCCGGACGAAGCCGAGGTTCCGACCGCCCGCGAGCGCGGTGACGTGCGCGCCGTACGCGTGTCCGAGCTGGACGGCGATGTGGCCGACGCCGCCGCTCGCGCCGCGCACCAGCAGCCGCTCGCCCGATGTGAGCCGGGCCTTGTCCCGCAGCGCTGTGATCGCCGTCGTGCCCACGCCCGGCAGGGCCGCCGCCCGCACGAGATCCAGCCCGTCCGGGGCGAAGGCCAGGTACCGGGGGCGTACGACCACGAACTCGGCGGCGGCGCCGAACACCCTCGGCAGCCCGCCCCAGACCCGGTCGCCGACCTTGAGCCCGGACATGGGTGAGCCCAGGGCGGCCACCTCGCCGGCGAAGTCGATCCCGATGCGCTTCGGGAACCCGCGCTCCACGAGGTCCGTCACGACCCGCACCCTGCCCGCGCGGCCATGGATCTCGCCGCCGTTCACGCTGGTGGCGTGGACCCGGACCAGGACCTCGCCCGGCCCGGGGGCCGGGGCCGGCACCGTGCCCTCGTACAGGACCTTCGGCGGGCCGTACCGGTCGTAGAGGGCCGCACGCATCTCTTTCGCTGTCCGCATGCTCGCGAGGCTAGGCGGGAAACGCAGTAGCCGATCCGCTGTGGACTAATGTGAGAAACATGCCTGCTGCTTCCTCTCGGATGCGGCCTGCCGCGGCGGGCTCGGTCACGGCTGGGCTTCGCGCCGACGCGCTGCACAACCGCAACCGCATCCTCGAAGCCGCCCGCGAGGCGTTCGCCGCTCGCGGTCTCGACGTGCCGATGGCCGCGATCGCCCGCCGTGCCGGTGTCGGCGTCGCCACCCTCTACCGTCGCTTTCCCACGCGCGAGTCGCTGATCGTGGAGGTGTTCGCCGACGAGCTGAGCGTGTGCGCCTCGGCCGTCGACGAGTCGCTGGCCGACCCCGACCCCTGGCGGGGATTTCGCACGTTCATCGAGAAGGTGGCCACCATGCAGGTGGTCGAGCGCGGCTTCAGCGTGGCGCTCCTGACGCGGTTCTCCGCCGTGGAAGGCGCCGAGGACGTGCGTGTGCGCGCCGAACGGAGCTTCGCCGAGCTGGTGCGCAGGGCGAAGGCGGCCGGGCGGCTGCGTGCCGACTTCGACCGGTCGGATCTGACGCTGCTGCTCATGGCGAACGGCGGTCTGGCCACCGGCCCTCCTGAGGCCAGGCTGGCCGCGTCCCGGCGGCATGTCGCCTACCTGCTGCAGGCCTTCCGCGCCGACCCCGGCCCCACCGGCCC